>HF989219.1:72803-77161 GCA_000431275.1 Prevotella sp. CAG:755
ATCTTATGTAGACAGGCCTGCAAGCCGCAAACGGAAATCGTCTGTTTGTGGCTTGCAGGCTTGTTGTCGGACTGGTGAGGCGGGAGGGGGAAGAGCGGATTTATTCCGCCTTTTTCGTTTCTACCTTTTTGATGAATTTGGCCGGGTTGCCGCCTACCACAGTCATAGGTGGTACGTCGTGCGTCACTACACTGTTGGCGCCTACAATGGCACCGTAACCGATGCGCACGCCAGGCAGGACGGTCGAGTTGATGCCTATCCAGACTTTGTCTTCAATAACGATGGGCCGTCCGTAGGTGGCACTGCGGTTTTCAGGATCGGGATCGTGGTTGATGGTAATGAGGTTCACTTTTGGCGCGATGAACACATCGTTTCCGATTGTGATGCCCCCGCGGTCGCAGAATGTGCAGCCTTATTGAATCCAGCAGCGTTTGCCGAAGCGGATGTTCTTCCCGTAGTCCACATAGAAGGGCGGAAGCAGCGTGACTGTCTCGTCGATCTCCTGCCCAGTGATGCCCGAAAGGAAACCGCGCACTTCTTCGGGCGTGTGGTAGCCGTCGTTGAGAGCGTAGGACAGTTTCATTGAGTCGAAGATTGCGCCGATCAGTTTGTCATAGCCGGGGTCGTCGGGCGATACCATGGCGCCCGAAAGGTCTTTCTTGAAAATATCTTCCATTGCAGTTCTTGTTTTTAAGAATGGTGCTTGTTGATGATGCAAAGGTAGAAAGTTGACCGTCGGGACGAGTTATATTTTCAACAGAAAGTTTAACCAATTTACGGTTTGTGCCGTTGCTGTTTGCGTATGCCGTGTCTCACGCTGCGGGCGGGCTGACAGGATTTCCGGAACGGCTGGGAGAATTTACGGGGCGGCTGACTGTAAAAAGGGTTTCTTGTATCGGATTGTCGGGAAGGGGCGGTGACGTTTGGCGGGAGGTGTATGTGAGTACGCTTCGGGGGAGAATGTCGGCTGCATTTGGGTATGGGCGGACGAAAATCCTTCGTCTTTTCGTCCGCTTACCGCTCGTTTGCACTATCTTTGCAGAAAATTTAACAACTTTTGCTCATGATACTCTCAATGACGGGCTACGGAAAAGCCTGTGCCCAATGGGGCGGAAAGAAAATACATGCAGAAATCAAATCGCTCAACAGCAAGAGCCTTGACCTGTCGACACGTATCGCGCCGCTGTATCGCGAGAAGGAGATGGAGATTCGCGCCATGATTACGCAAGCGTTGGAACGTGGCAAGGTGGATTTCAACCTGTGGGTCGAAAAGGACGAGACGCAGGCCGGGGCTTCCATCAACCCGGCCGTGGTGAAGAACTACGTCGACCAGATAGCCAGGATCAGCGTAGAACTGGGCATCGAGACGCCGTCGGAGCACCTGTGGGACGTCATTGTGCGCCTGCCCGAAGTGACGGCCACTACCGCAGTGGAGGAACTGACTGATGAGGAATGGACTGCTGCGCGCGAGGCCGTGAAAGGGGCAATAGACCAGCTTGTGGCCTTCCGCCGTCAAGAGGGAGCCGCGCTCGAACGGAAGTTCGCCGAGAAGCTCGACAACATCGAAGCCCTGCTGGCCAGCATCGAGCCATATGAGACGGCGCGCGTCGAGAAGATCCGCACCCGCATCACTGACCGTCTATCAGAACTGACGGGTGTGGATTACGACAAGAACCGACTCGAACAGGAGTTGATATACTACATCGAGAAACTCGACATCAGCGAAGAGAAACAACGCCTGACCAATCATCTTAAATACTTCCGAGAGACGATGGCCGACGGTCACGGGCAGGGCAAAAAGCTCGGTTTCATCGCCCAGGAGATGGGCCGGGAAATCAACACCACCGGCAGCAAGAGCAACCAGGCTGAGATGCAGAACATTGTGGTGAAGATGAAAGACGAATTGGAGCAAATCAAGGAGCAGGTGCTCAACGTGATGTGACCCTGTCGTCCAGCAGTTGAAACCGTCGGTCTGACCTTATTAGGGCCAGACCGACGGTTCTTTTATGGAGGCTCAGATGAGCTGTCCGGGCGGCGGCATAGGGCTTAGCGCCGGCCGGGCGTGCCGTACTTCTTGTCGAACTCGCGCAGCCACTTCCGCTCTTCGGGCGTCAGGCTGTCGAGCGTGGCTTGATAGGCCGGGTCGGGGATATACCACCATCGCTCACGGAAGTAGCGGTCCAGCCCCTTGTCCTTGAACACATAGCCCCGGAGCGCAAAGGGGAGGTTGCGTATCCGTCGGTACTGCTCCCGGGTGAGCGGGGTTTCGAAGAAGTCGTGAATGAGGCTGACATGATGACGATGGGCATAGTAGTCGGACGCATGGTTGATGTCCCCCGTTTCGGTGCCGTCGGCAGAAAAGATTTCCAGCTCATTGCCCGGGCGGTAGTTCTTGGCTTTGAATTCCGCCGTGGCGTTGCGCAGGAAAATTTCGTAGACCGACACGCTCCCCTGTTCGGGATAGCCACTGGTCTTCATGGTGCGCCGGCGGCTGTTCCCCGTGCCGTAGATGTGAGGGTAGAGGGGCTGGGCAAACAGGCTGTCCTCCATGAAGAAATGCAGGGGCACATCGCGCGTCTTGATGCGCAGGGTGAAGTCGTCGATCTGCCGGCCCGCCCATCGTGAGGCCGGTGTCAGTTTGTAGCTCAGGTCGTAGTAGCGGTAGTTCATCTCTTCCATGTCGTAGCGGTAGCGATGGCGCACCACGTTGACGCCGGGTTTGAATGTGGCCTCGAAGTGATAGACGAACGAAATGGGCACGCCGTCGTTGAGCCGGGGGCTCCAAATCCAATCGCCTGCGTTGGACTCGTCTACCTCGAACTCGTTGAGGTCGAGGCCGCGCACGTGGCCTTTGTCGAGATAGAGCGTGTCGCTCCGCACGACGGACGTGGCCACGGCGAGCGGCCTGCCGTTCATCACCACGGTGAAGTCCGAGATGTTGGGATGTGCGCCGCTGCGGTCGAGGCTGTTCATATAGCTGGGCGGGTCGGCTTCGAAGCCCATCAGGAGCGTCTTTTGCGCGCCGGGGTTGAAGAACTCGTAGTACACGTCGACGTCCGCCGTGCCGTCGTCGCCCCAGCTGAGGGTGAGGATTTCCCGCTGCACGCGGATGTCGCTCTCCACGAGCGGGAGCAGTTGGTTGCCGGTCGTGAAGTAGCTGCCGTCGTTGGCCCGCACCGCCCCGCAGAGGGATACGAACAGGCACAGAATCATCCACCGGAAGCGCCCGGTGCGGCGTGAGTGGCGGTCGGGCGTGGCGTGGCGGTCTTTTGCGGTGCTTGGGTGGTGAGGTTTGTGGACAGAAGTCCGGCGGTGTGTGGCTGCCATAGTTGTTTTCGAGTGTCGTGTTAAGGTTTGAGTTTCTCCGCAGGCGGATGGCGCAAAGATAAGCAGAAAGTCCCAATTTTCGTATGGTCCGGACGGAATAATACGGCATGGGCGCAAAACAACGGTCGCCCCGAATGATTTTTCTGGCAATGGCTCAGGATTTCAAGTATACGAGGCGCATGAGGGAAGGCCAAGGCGTGGAAGCGTCATTCAAGATGCCCGTTGCCGAAATGGCGTACCGCCCTTTGCTGCAGCTGTTACATCACCACTGCTCCCCGCATTGAGAAACTTGCCAGCCGGGCTCGGAAACGGTGAATGGCTGTTTTCGGGGCGGGAAATGCGATTTTCCGGGACGAACGGGCGGGCGTGACGGCGAAACTACGTAACTTTGCCCACACTCGGGCGCGGCGTGGACCAGCCGGTCCGGATGGAATGTTTTACGCCACGGAGGCCGTGTGCCCGGTGGCCCCTACACATTTATATATATAGCTATGGACAACGGGAAAGTCATTATCTTCTCGGCACCAAGTGGTAGCGGGAAGAGCACCATTATCGGCGAACTTATGAAGCATGCCGAACTGAACCTTCACTTCTCGGTCAGCGCTACGAGCCGCCCGCCGCGTGGCACGGAGCGTGACGGGGTGGAGTACTTCTTCCTGACGCCGGAAGACTTCAAGGCACGGATCGACGCAGGCGAGTTTCTCGAATATGAAGAGGTATATACCAACCGTTTTTATGGTACGCTCCGTTCGCAGGTCGATAACCAACTTGGCCGGGGTGAAAACGTTGTCTGCGACGTCGACGTGCTTGGCGGGCAGAACATCAAGCGCCACTATGGCGACCGGGCGCTGAGCCTTTTCATCCAGCCACCTTCGCTCGCCGAACTGCGACGCAGGCTCGAAGGACGAGCTACGGACACTCCCGAGGTTATCGGCGAGCGCATTGCCCGTGCGGAGTACGAACTTAGTTTTGCACCGAAGTTCGACGTGGTGGTAGTCAACGATGACCTCACAGCCGCCGTGGCCGAAGTC
>HF989220.1 GCA_000431275.1 Prevotella sp. CAG:755
TCATGTTCGGCATCCTAATCTCCCTATTTTCAGTAATGGCGGCAATTGGCTTTTTCATTTGGTTATTAACAATCTAACAAATAAGGATATGGCAAGACGATACAGCAAGACAGCAGCGCAGCAATGCAGATTTTACGAGGTGGACAACATCTTTGAGTATATGGTGGAAACCTACATCAACGGTAACCATTCAACCCTAAGAAGGCTATACCACGAACTCAACAAGGAAGCGAGAAAGGATTTTATCGGTTTTCTTTTGGTGGAATGCCCCCCACAATACCACACGGAGATTTTACAAGAGATTGTCTGACCACATAAAGGAACGGATATGAACAGGACAACGGAAAAGATACCCACATGGAGTTTAGCCTATATCATCAATGGCGATGCAACCGCACTCACAGACGATGAAGTTCAGTCAATAGACAGATGGATGAAGCAATGGCAAGTACAAGATGCTTCACCCCTCACAGATGAAGAAGGGAACGCACAGCCTTATTTCACCCATTACCCCCTTTTCGGACTTCCCACAGAAGTGGAAGATTGCGAGATACTTTATTTGAGCGACAACCCGACTAAAATTTGAGATTATGA
>HF989221.1 GCA_000431275.1 Prevotella sp. CAG:755
AAATCCTAAACACACTTTTTTCAAAAGAAAAAGAATCACGAGCCGAGTAGACAGGCGTAATATATTATAAAACAGGTAATTATATGAAACGAAAAAAATCACCGGACATTTCCCCAAAAAGAGGTAGCGATACAAACAGGCTAACAGAAAATCCATCTGCCGTGACAGCCAGCCTTCTCACTGCGACAGAAAAAACGGCTACTGCACATGAATCAACATGCTTTGCAACAACCAAGTACAAGAACCGTTTGCAACGAGCCTCATCCCAAGATTCCAGTCCCTGACACCACGACAATTTATATAACAGACAATCCACATACATGAAAAAGCCATATACACATTATATATATAAAGTTTACTCCTGATACTCTCTGCATTTACAATCCACGACGGTGAGGAAGTGTTCCGCACATTGCCCTCAGAATTATGCAAAAAATATGTACCTTTGCCCGTTGTTATGCAAATCCACTCACAGACAGAAACGATAATAAACATGAAAATAGAAGAAATTCTCACCACAGCGACAGCCACAGCCGTCAAAGTTTTGTACAATCAGGACATACCACAAGAGCAGTTGCAAATACAGAAAACAAAGAAAGAGTTCGAAGGCCACCTGACACTCGTCGTCTTTCCACTTCTACGCATATCCCGCAAAAAGCCAGAAGAGACCGCTCAGGAAATCGGCGAATGGCTCGCAGCAAACTGTGAAGCTGTGGAGAAATTCAACGTGGTGAAGGGATTCCTGAATCTCACTATCTCGCCTGACAGTTGGATATACCTCCTCAACGACATCCACGCCGATACCCGCTTCGGTCTCACCCCACCAACAGAGCAATCACCGCTGGTGATGATTGAGTACTCCTCGCCCAACACAAACAAGCCCCTGCACCTCGGTCATGTGCGCAACAACCTGCTTGGCTTCGCTTTGGCCAACATCATCGAAGCCAACGGCAACCGCGTAGTGAAAACCAACATCGTCAATGACCGCGGCATTCATATCTGCAAGTCGATGCTGGCGTGGCTGAAATACGGCCACGGCGAAACGCCCGAAACGTCAGGGAAAAAGGGCGACCACCTCATCGGCGACTATTACGTCGCCTTTGACAAGCACTACCGCGAACAGGTGGCCGAACTCTGCGGGCAATATGAAAGCGAAGGTATGACTCCTGACGAGGCCAAGGACAAAGCAGAGAAAGAGGCTCCCCTGATGAAAGAAGCCCGGGCCATGCTCGTCAAATGGGAACAGAATGACCCCGAAGTCCGTGCCTTGTGGAAGAAGATGAACAATTGGGTTTACGCCGGCTTTGACGAGACATACAAAGCCCTCGGCGTGAATTTCGACAAGATATACTACGAAAGCGACACTTACCTCGAAGGGAAAGAAAAGGTGCTCGAAGGCTTGAAGAAAGGCATTTTCTACCGTCGCGACGACGGCTCTGTATGGGCAGACCTGACGGACAAAGGACTCGACGAAAAACTCCTATTGCGCGCCGACGGCACGAGCGTCTACATGACTCAGGACATCGGTACGGCCAAACTGCGCTTTCAGGACTACCCCATTGACAAGATGATTTATGTCGTCGGCAACGAACAGAACTACCACTTCCAAGTACTCTCCATCCTGCTCGACGAACTCGGCTTTGAGTGGGGAAAGAG
>HF989222.1:0-3751 GCA_000431275.1 Prevotella sp. CAG:755
ATATCCTGCCAGCCGGCCCGTTTTGTGGAGAAAACCACCGTTTCCATCGTTATTTTGCTCCGTTTCTCTTCTTGTTGTTTGGAACGTTTGTACGGGACCTCCTTGTGTGCTTGCCGGTATGGAAAGAATGAAAAAAACAGCGATGAAACCGGCTGTTTCTGTAAAATCATGTGTGCAGACAGCCCCAAAGCGTCATGACGCTCTGGGGCTGTCTGTGGTAGTAGGGAGAAAATAGGGTGGGTGTTTGCTTAGGCCCAATAAACAGCTCTCAGCGCTTTTGCCGTGTCTGGATTGACTGTATCGTTTGCGGCGATGAATGAGAGAGCCTTAGCCGTGGTGTCAACGGGAACTACCGTGTCGTTGGCAGCCAGCCAAGTGAAGGCTTTTGCCGTAGTGTCAGCCGGCACTACCGTGTCGTTTGCGGCGATGAAACCGTCAGTTTTTGCCGTCGTGTCGGTAGGAACAACTGTATCATTAACAGCCAGCATGTTGAAAGCCTTGTTTGTTGTGTCGACCGGAACGACCGTGTCGTTGGTCGCAATGTTCAGTGGAGCCTTGACCGTGGTGTCGGCGGGAACTACCGTATCATTGGCGGCTACGGCGCCACCCTGCGTGCTACGGCCACCATTGGCGGCTACGGCGCCCCCCTGCGTGCTACGGCCACCGATAGCCATCATGCTGCTTACACTAACGAATGCTACTACTGCTACAAATAACTTTTTCATGATTGCTTGTTTTTTTATGTCAGTTTTAATGAATTTCGTTTCCACTTCCGTTAAAGGACAACGGCTGTGCCAAAAAAGTAGATTTTTTATAACTTATTGGAGTACAGCTGTTTGCAATTTTGTGGCTTTATTGCGTGTTTGAGGCGTCGATGTGGAATTGGCGTTGAAAGTGTGGAATGCGTCCCCAAAAGTGAGGAAGAGACATCAATCCCCCAGAGTGCGGATGAATGCTTTTCTGCGTTCTATCGGCTGACCGTTCAGCGAAAAAGTGTAACTTTGCGGCTATACAATAAATATAATCGAAAATCCGAACGTTATGATTTTGTTTTTTACGACTCCCACGAAAACCGTTATTGCGGTTCAAGCAGAAGCTAAGCCGTCGGAAGCCGACGTGAAAGCCTTGTGCTGGCTGTTGGGCGACGCTGTTGTTGAGGCCGCCGACCATCTCGTCGGTTGGTACGTAGGTCCGCGTCGCGAGATGATTACACCGTGGAGCACAAATGCCGTTGAAATCACGCAAAACATGAACCTCAGCGGTATCAGCCGTATTGAGGAATACTTTCCCGTGTCTGGCCCTGACGCCGACCACGATCCCATGTTGCAGCGGATGTATGACGGTTTGGATCAAGAGATTTTCACGGTGAACATTCAGCCTGCCCCGATTCGCCATATCGACGATTTGGAGACGTATAACGAAGAGGAGGGGCTTGCGCTCTCTCCGGCAGAAATCGACTATCTCCACCAAGTGGAGCAGCAGCTTGGCCGGAAATTGACAGACTCCGAAGTGTTCGGCTTCGCACAAATCAATTCCGAACACTGTCGGCATAAGATTTTCGGGGGCGTCTTCATCATCGATGGCGAGGAGCGTCCCTCGTCGCTGTTTGCCCTGATCAAGAAAACGACGAGCGAGAACCCGCATCACATCATATCGGCCTATAAGGACAATGTGGCTTTCTCGCAAGGGCCCATCGTCGAGCAGTTCGCCCCGAAAGACCATTCGACAAGCGATTACTTCGTCGTGAAAGATATTGAGAGCGTCATTTCGCTGAAAGCAGAGACTCACAATTTCCCGACAACTGTCGAGCCTTTCAATGGAGCTTCGACCGGAACGGGCGGAGAAATCCGCGACCGTATGGGAGGCGGTGTCGGGTCGTGGCCGATAGCCGGAACGGCTGTCTACATGACGGCTTATCCGCGCCTTGACGGCGGGCGTCCTTGGGAGGGCGCCATGCCTGCCCGCAAGTGGCTCTATCAGACACCAGAACAAATCCTTATCAAAGCGTCGAACGGCGCGTCGGATTTCGGAAACAAGTTCGGTCAGCCCCTCATCACCGGTTCGGTGCTCACTTTCGAACATACGGAAAACGGCGAGCAATATGGATATGACAAAGTCATCATGCTGGCTGGCGGTGTGGGCTACGGGACAAAGCGCGACTGCATTAAGGGCACGCCCACCAAAGGAAATAAGATCGTTGTAGTCGGTGGTGACAACTATCGCATCGGTCTGGGTGGCGGATCCGTTTCCTCAGTCGATACCGGCCGTTATTCGAGCGGCATCGAGTTGAACGCTGTGCAGCGTGCCAATCCCGAGATGCAGAAACGTGCCAACAATCTTGTGCGTGCCCTTTGTGAGGAAGACGTGAACCCAGTGGTGAGCATCCATGACCACGGGTCGGCCGGACATGTCAACTGCCTCTCGGAGCTGGTGGAGGACTGCGGCGGACTGATCGACATGACGCAGCTCCCCATTGGCGACAAGACGCTTTCGGCCAAGGAAATAATAGCTAACGAGAGCCAGGAGCGCATGGGGCTCCTTATCCAGGAAGAGCATCTCGACCATGTGCGGCGCATTGCCGAGCGCGAGCGGGCGCCGATGTATGTGGTCGGCGAAACGACGGGAGATGCCCATTTCGCTTTCGAACAAGGCGATGGCATCAGACCGTTCGACCTCGATGTCGCTCAAATGTTCGGCCATTCGCCGAAGACTGTCATGGTCGACGAGACTGTCGTCCGTCGCTACGAAGACGTTACGTATGATGTCGCCCGCCTGCAAGAATACTTAGACAACGTGCTTCAACTCGAAGCCGTGGCCTGCAAGGACTGGCTGACGAACAAGGTGGACCGCAGCATTACCGGAAAAGTGGCCCGTCAGCAGACGCAAGGCGAACTTCAATTGCCTTTGTCTGACTGTGGTGTCGTAGCACTCGATTACCGTGGCCGGGCCGGCATCGCCACCGCCATCGGTCATGCTCCCCAAGCCGGGCTGGCCAGTCCCGAGGCTGGTTCCGTTCTTTCTGTGTCAGAGGCGCTGACTAACATCGTATGGGCGCCGTTGGCCGAAGGGCTTGACAGCGTGTCACTTTCAGCCAACTGGATGTGGCCCTGCCGTTCGCAGAAAGGAGAGGACGCCCGCCTTTATGCCGCAGTGCAGGCCCTGAGCGACTATTGCTGCGCCTTGAAAATCAACGTTCCCACGGGCAAGGATTCCCTCTCCATGTCACAGCAATACCCCGACGGTGAGAAAATCGTTTCGCCCGGAACCGTGATCGTGTCGGCCGGCGGCGAAGTGAGCGATGTGCGTAAAGTGGTTTCGCCCGTACTTGTCAATCATGGCAAGACGACACTCTATCACATTGATTTCAGTTTCGACAAGCTCCGGCTCGGCGGTTCGGCTTTTGCACAGACATTGGGTTGTGTCGGTAGCGATGTCCCGACAGTCACTAATCCCGACTATTTCCGCGATGCCTTCAATGCGGTGCAGGAACTCGTTAAGCGCGGACTCATTCTGGCTGGGCATGACATCTCGGCCGGTGGCTTGATCACCTGCCTGCTCGAAATGTGTTTTGCCAACACCGAAGGGGGACTTGAAATCAGCCTCGACCGTTTCAAGGAGGACGATCTTGTCAAACTTCTGTTTGCCGAAAATCCGGGAGTGGTCATCCAAGTGGCCGACAAGCACAAGCATGAAGTCAAGAAGTTGCTCGACGACGCCGGAGTGGGCTACGTGAAGTTGGGGCAGCCGACAG
>HF989222.1:3824-13178 GCA_000431275.1 Prevotella sp. CAG:755
TTCGGCATCGACTATTTGCGCGATGTGTGGTATTCCACCTCTTATCTCCTCGACGCCAAGCAAAGCATGAATGGATGCGCTAAAAAACGCTTCGAGAACTATAAGCAGCAGCCGCTTGAATTTAACATAGCCCCGCACTTTAAGGGGACGTTCGCACAGTTGGGCATCGATCCCGGCCGCCGCACTCCGTCTGGCGTGAAAGCTGCCATCATCCGCGAGAAAGGCACGAACGGTGAGCGAGAGATGGCTTACGCACTCTACCTCGCAGGTTTCGACGTGAAAGACGTTATGATGACCGACCTCGTCAGTGGCCGCGAAACGCTTGACGACATTAACATGATTGTCTTCTGCGGAGGCTTCGCAAATTCAGACGTACTTGGTTCGGCCAAAGGTTGGGCTGGAGCTTTCCTTTATAATGAAAACGCCAAGGCGGCCCTTGACCGCTTTTATGCCCGCCCTGATACGCTTTCGCTCGGCGTTTGCAATGGCTGCCAGTTGATGATTGAGTTGAACCTTGTCAATCCCGAGAAAAAGCAGCGAGCCCGTATGCTTCACAACGACAGCCGCAAGTTCGAGAGCGCCTTTGTCGGAGTGACCGTCCCGACCAACCGCAGCGTCATGTTCGGTTCGCTTTCCGGCGAACGCTTGGGCATCTGGGTGGCCCACGGCGAAGGGAAATTCTCGTTGCCTTATCCCGAAGACGACTATAACGTCGTGCTGAAATATAGTTATGACGAGTATCCCGGAAATCCTAACGGGTCAGACTATGGCGTAGCTGGTATTTGTTCGCCGGATGGCCGTCATCTCGCCATGATGCCCCACTTGGAACGCGCGTTCTATCCGTGGCAATGTGCATACTATCCGGAAGACCGTCGCACGGACGACGTGACGCCTTGGATTGAAGCCTTTGTGAACGCCCGCCGCTGGGTGGAGGCACACAAAGGATAGGACGTCCTTGTCAGTAGATATAGGAAATTATAAGTGCCCGCTTTCAAAAGATAAGAGGGCGGGCACTTTTTTTATAACCCTCTTAAATTTAATTCTTATGAAACATTTTCCTACGTGGTCATTGTCCGTAACCGTGTTCGCACTGTCTGTCTCGTTGGCGGCTTGTTCCAGCGATATGGAGGTGGCTGACGCAAATCTCGTTTCGTCCAGTGAGCAGCAAACGACAGAGAACCCTGCGTTTTTTCCTGCGGATGACGGGACCCGTCCGTTGCGCGGGTCCACAGCGTCGGCCAACCTCCGGCTATTGCTTGATGCGGTCGAACCGTCAACCTTTCTCAATATCGAACCGCTGACTATTACCGAAGCACAATACGCAGAGATAAAAGACGAAGTCGATGCGAAGTGCGTGGTGCCGGGAGACACCTACGCCACGTTCAGGAACATCTTCAAGTGGGTGACAGACAGCGTGCAGTACGCTTGGTCGGGTTATTCCAGCCCCGACCCGTATGATGTGTTTATCAACCGCACTTGCATCTGTCAAGGCTACGCCAATCTGCTCCGTGTCATGCTTCATACGCAGGGGATACCTTGCGCTGGCGTGAATGGTTACATCCCGAACGGCGCTCACGCTTGGAATTATGTGTATGCCGGCGACCGGTGGATCGTGAGCGACCCTACGAATGGACGCAACTTTGAAATGGATAACCTGACGGACTATCAGGAACTCTTGAATCCGATGTCCGTAGATGTACCTGTACTAGAAGATGAATCGTTCGCTTATTCGTTCGAAGACCAGATGTTGACTGTCACGGCGGTCAAGCAATGTCAGACGGACTACCTGACTGTTCCGTTCAGTGCCTGTGGCTATCAAGTGCAGTCGTTCTGTCCCAAGTCGCCGCTGCCGGCTAATGTGCATGAGCTGTATATCGGCGAGAACATACGGTCGCTCGGCGAAGCATATTTGGGGCTTGCAGACAATGCCCCGAACGTCGAGTATGCTTACGTGGACGAGGCCAGCCGCTATCTGCGGAGTTATGAAGGGGCTGTTTATGAGCGGACAGCGACGACGCCTCTGTACATTCCGAAGAGCATCAGGCGAGTGGTACTTCCGGGCAAGTTCGCTATCGAGAAGAACACTATCGTAGGGCTTCCGGAGGTAGAAGAAATCGTGTTCTCGGAGGGCACGAAGCGCATTGCCTCCTACGCCATAGAAGATTGCCCGAACTTGAAGCGTGTCTATGTGCCTGAGACGTTGGTACAGATCGATGAGAACGCCATCTATAATTGTGGTCCGGACGTAGAAATCATTTCCGTGCCGACGGGCATCGACCACGTGACCATGTAAGCCTTTGTCTGTGCCCTATGATCCTGCCGATGGAGGGCCCGGACAGTGATACCGAACAGGGGAAGCCAGTCGCGATGAACTTGGCTTCCCCTGTTGTTTCGTTTCCGTCTGTCGGCGGTTATGATGTCTGTGTTTCCTGTTTGAGCTGGGCTTCCCATGGAATGATTTTTTCCCAGAACGCAAACATGCGGGGCTTGCTCCAGCTGTGGCAGCCAAACGGCAGGTGTTGCCCTGTCTGTGCATAACAATATGCAGGGTGTGTGTCGAATGCGAAACGCAGGGCTTCGTCCTGTGGAGGGTAGTTGAATTCTTGCGGGACAGTGGCCCAGAAAACATCCTCGTTCCATTGGTGTCCGCTGTTCGACAAGTAGCGCTTGATGTTGGCTCCATAGCGGTCACAGGCAGCGGAGAATGCCTCCACGCGACGCAACGAGAAGCCGCCGTTACCCACACGCCCGTAAAGCTGTTGGCGGCAGAAGCGGCCTTGTCGTATCCGCCGGTTGGCCAGCCAGTTCATGTATTGTTTCACAATGGGCTTGTCGTAGACAGGTCGGCGTACCCACGGTGCCGCCACGCAGTCATAGCCCTTGCGGCACCAGTCGGCCAGCTCGTCGCGGAACACCCAAGCGTCCGTGTGGCAGACAAGGACATACATCGTGTCGGAGTAATAGTCGTAGAAGCTCCGGGAAAGCATCATCCGGTTGTAGCCGGCGATGCCGTTGCGCGTGCCGAGCCACTCGTCGCTTACACGCCGCACCGGGAGACCGAGCGAGGCGACCGCTTCTGGCGGTGTCACAGCCTCGGGAAGTATGACTTCGATCGGGTAGTGGCCCAATATGCGGTGCGTTTGGCGGAGCGAGGCCTCTTCGGTGTCCGAGAGCCGGTCGCGGTAGATGGGAATGAGGATTTTGGCTAACTGCATGGAATGGCGCTGCGTGCGGCGGTTAGAATTCCAAGTCGTAGCCCACATCGTGGTGGCGTGCATACCGCCTCCAGAACCGTTCGCGAGCGGTGAAGATGGCTTCGCGGCAAAATGCAGGACTGGCCTGCCGGGCGGCGGCATACTCGCGGGCTAATATCTCGAAGAACCCTTTTTGCCCCCATAACCGGGCAAAATTGGCGCAACCTTGTGCTACGCTTACGGGGCCGAAATGCATGCGGTTCGTGTCGACGAGCGAGAATCGCCACGTCCCGTTTACCTGGTCGAACAGTATGTTGCCCGGCGACAGGTCACGGTGTAGGATTCCCTCCATGTGCGCCCGGGCCATAAAGCGGGCAAAAGCGCGAATGATGTCGGCCGAGACTTCCGGGTCGGCGTCGCCGAACTCATAAAACTTGCGGCGGTAGGGGCATTGACGGCTGACGAAATACGTTGTCGAGATAAGACCGAATCGCCGCTCGGCCACATAGGCGATAGGTTCCGGGCTCTCGATGCCCCGTTCGCGGAGCTTGAGTGGGTTGTAGTAGGCCCTGCGCCCTTTCGAGGGGCGTAGGAAAGTATAGATGAAGCGGTTGGGCAGCGCGGGGATGCCGTAGCGTTTCACGTTGACCGGGAAATCGGGCGTGTCGACGACGCGCAACACGTTGCGACCGCGATGGATTTCGCGGCCAGTGGCGAAGTGTTCGTCAATGTGCAGCAAGAAGTCACGCAGTCCCTCATATTTCGGGTTGATAATCAGTTCCATGATGTTTCTCAGTGTGATGGCAGGCACGCCCGCCCCGGGCGTTTTTCAAATATATGCAAAAATACGTTTTTTCGCGCTGACGGGAAAGCCAAATCCCGAAAAAGTGTGTCGGCGTGTGCTGTTCTTTTCCTCGTAAGGAGGGATGGGACAGCCTCTGGTGCAGTCCGGGCGGCGTATGGGAGTTTTCTGGCAAACAAAGAGGGAGGCAGACCGAAGTCTGTCTCCCTTATGCAAATTCAAGTCGGGGTGACTGGATTCGAACCAGCGACCACACGCCCCCCAGACGCGTACTCTAACCGGGCTGAGCTACACCCCGAATTGCGAGTGCAAAAGTAGAGAGTTTTTTTGAACCGCCCAAATTTTTTCCGTACTTTTGTGCAAAGAATTTTTCAGTCGCAGAAAATGCAAGCGCTTGTCCATCTTCCCTCCAATCTGTCCGGCACCGTCCGCGTGCCGGCTTCAAAAAGTATCTGTAACCGTGTGCTCGTCATGTCGGTTTTGGCGGCCGGCCGTGCGGGCATGGCCAGAGTCCGCAACTTGTCTGATTGTGACGACACGCAGGTTATGCTGCGCGCCTTGTCCTCCGGTGAGGAGCGGGCGGACATCGGTGCGGCCGGAACGGCCATGCGCTTTCTGACAGCGCTCTATGCCGCGACTCCGGGACACCACAGGCTGACCGGGACGGAGCGGATGTTGCAACGGCCGATAGGCGTGCTGGTCGACGCTCTCCGTCAGTTGGGCGCGCGTGTGGATTATTCCGGTCGCGAGGGCTATCCGCCATTGTCCATTGACGGGCGCCGCCTTGCAGGTGGCGAGGTCCGGCTTTCGGCCGGCGTGAGTTCGCAATACATTTCCGCCCTGCTCATGGTGGGGCCGGCGATGGAGCGTGGGCTCCGGCTTCACCTTGAAGGAGAGATTATCTCGCGTCCGTACATCGACATGACACTCGGGTTGATGCAGGCGTTCGGCGCCGACGCCGGTTGGGCCGATGCACGTACGCTCGTGGTGAGGTCGCAGGCCTACCTGGGCGTTGAGACGTTTGAGGTGGAAAACGATTGGAGCGGAGCGTCGTATTGGTACGAGGCTGTGGCGCTTTCGCCTGATGCCAGTGCACGGCTTGTCCTGCCCGGCCTGCGTCGCGACAGTTTGCAGGGCGACGCTGCCGTGAGTCGCTTTTTCGAGCCACTCGGAGTGCGGACGACATTCACGTCGGAGGGAGTCGTGCTCACGAAGACCGTAACGGGCGAAACTGTCGCAGTGACAGAAAAACCTGCCAGCCGTTCGGAAACTTCCGTCAGCCGTTCCGTCGAAACTGCCAGCCGGCCTGACGAATCCCTCAGTTTCGACCTCTCTTCGCAGCCCGACCTGGCACAGACGTTGGCCGTGACGTGCGCTATGCTTGGTCGTCCTTTCCGCCTGACCGGCCTACGGACACTGCGCATCAAGGAGACCGACCGCATCGCAGCCTTGCAGGCGGAGCTGGCCAAACTGGGCTTTGTGGTGGAAGCCGAGGGCGACGACTCCCTCTGCTGGGACGGGCGGAGTTGCAAGCCCGATACCGCACCCCGCATCGCCACTTATGACGACCACCGCATGGCTTTGGCTTTCGCCCCGTGTGCCTGGCGTTTTCCAGGGCTTGCCGTGCAGGCACCGGACGTCGTGAGCAAATCCTATCCCGGCTATTGGCGGGAATGGGAGCAGCTGGGGGCACAGGTCGAACGAGTGGGGAAAGGAGGCGTCGCATGACCGTCCTGCTCTTGTCTCTTGTGGTGATGGGATTTGTCGTGGCAGTGTTTACGCTTGTGCGCAACTGGCGAAAACCTGAAACCGACGCTCCGGCTTCCCAGCCTGTCACACGGCCCGCCGGGTGTTGTGGACAGCACGCTGTGTGCGAGAAAACGCTCCGTCTCGCCGACCCCTCAGCCGAGCCTGTTTATTATGAGGACGAAGAGCTCGACACTTATGCCGGCCGCTCCGCCGACCAGTATTCCGACGACGAGGCGGACGCTTTCCGCGACGTGCTCTATACGCTTCGCCCCGACGAGATTGGCGGTTGGGTGCATTCGCTCGGCTTGCGGCGCATTGATTTGCCCGATCAGGTGAAGGATGAGGTCATACTCCTGCTTGAAGAAAGGAGGGAGGCATGAGCGACGGCGGTTTGCTGCAATACGCTTTCTTTCAACACGCCCTGTGGGGCAGCCTGCTGGCCAGCGTGCTCTGCGGCCTGGTGGGGACTTACGTGGTGACGCGGCGCCTTGTTTTTGTCGGCGGCGGCATCGCCCACGCCTCACTGGGTGGCGTCGGGTTGGGGGCATTCCTCGGTTTTCCACCCTTGTGGGGCGCGGCGGCTTTTGCCCTCTTTTCCGGTTTTGGCATACAGTGGCTCAGCCATCGGCGCGAGGTGCGCGAGGATTCGGCCATCGCGATGCTCTGGACGTTCGGCATGAGCGTCGGCATCCTCTGCGCCTATCTCACGCCTGGCTTTGTGACCGATTTGCCGTCGTTCCTCTTTGGAAGCATCCTTTCGGTGACGCGCGCTGATCTGCTCGCGTTGGGCGTCATGGCCAGTCTGGCCCTTCTGCTCCATCTGATGATGGGACGCGTTGTCGTGGCGGTGGCTTATGACCGTGACTTTGCCGTGACCCAAGGTCTGCCTGTGCGCTTTGTCGAGGCCGTGATGACGGTGCTGACGGCTTTGGGCATCGTGTGCAGCCTCCACATGATGGGCATCGTGTTGGTCATCTCGTTGCTCTCCGTTCCGCAGATGGCAGCGGGCCTTTTCGCCCGCACTTATGGCGTCATGGCCGTGTTGTCGGTGGCATTCGCCCTGCTGGGCAGTGTGGGCGGCCTGCTGCTGTCCTATTATTATAATGTGCCGAGCGGCGCTACGATCGTATTGCTCTGCATCGGGATTTATTTCGTGGCAAAGGCAATAAAACAGCTCTGCTCTTGTTTATTTACAAAAAGCCCGGCGTGAAATTTTGAGACACCCCCGACCACATATCGCCCTGTTGGCCGGCCTCGTCCTTGTGACAGTGCTGGCGGCTTGTTCTACGAAGAAGAACACGGCTTCTTCGCGGTGGTGGCAGTCGTTCGTCACACGCTACAATGTTTATTTCAACGGTCACGAAGCCTACAAGGAAGGCTGTTTGACCAAAGAGAATAGCAACAAGGACAACTTCACGGAGATGCTTCCCCTTTTCGTGGTGGGCAATGAGAGTAGCCGCACCATCGGCGCGAGCAACTTTGAAACCGCCGTCACCAAGTGCGAAAAGGCCATCCAGCTTCATTCCATCAAGCGCAAGCCCGCTGTCAGCCCGAACCGCCGCCGTTCGCCCAAACTCCGTGCCTATTTGAGCCGCAAGGAGTTTAACCCGTTTTTGAAGAACGCTTGGATGCTTATGGGCAAGGCCCAGTTCCAGAAAGGCGACTTCCTTGAAGCCGCCAGCACTTTCTCGTACATCACACGCCTCTATGCGCCCGAGCCCGATGTCGCCGCCGAAGCCCGGGTATGGCTTGCGCGCTGTTATGCGGAGTTAGAGTGGTTCTACGATGCCGAGGATGTCATCTCGCGGCTGCGACGCGACACTGTCCCCCCCCGCCTGAACCGCGAGCTGGATGCCACGATGGCTGACCTGCTCCTCCGGCAGGAACAACTAGCCGAGGCGTTGCCCTATCTTGAACGGACGGTGAAAGCCGAAAAGCGCAACAAGCAGCAGGCGCGCGGTTACTATCTGCTCGGGCAAGTCTATACGCAGCTCGGACGCCCAGCCGATGCCTACAAGGCCTACCAGCGCTGCCTGCGTCAGAGTCCGCCTTACGAGTTGGCTTTCAACGCACGCATACAACAGACGGAGGTACTCACGACCAAGGCCAACGCGAAAAAGATGATAAGCCGGCTGCGCCGCATGGCACGTTCCGACAACAACAAGGACTACCTTGACCAGGTCTATTACGCCATGGGCAACATTCATCTCACCCTGCGCGACACGGCCGCCGCCATAGGTGCCTATGAAAAAGGCCGGAAAGAAAGCACTCGGGGCGGCATTGAGAAGGGGGTGCTTCTCTTGCGTCTTGCCGGCTTGCGGTGGGAACGCAAGGAGTATGACAAGGCACAGGCCTGCTATGCCGAAGCCATCGGCTTGCTCGATAAGGAACACGAAGAATACGACTTGATTACGCGGCGTTCCAAGGTGCTCGACGCTTTGGTGCCTTACACATCGGCCGTGCATCTGCAGGACAGTCTGCAAGAACTGGCGCGTATGCCCGAGGCTGACCGCTTGGCCGCCATTGACCGTGTGATTGAAGAATTGAAGCGTCAGGAAGAGGAAGCACGTCGCGCGAAAGCTGATTCCGCCGCCGAAGCGCGGGCGCAAAAAGGAGGTGGCGCTGGCGGAACGCTGGCCGGAAACCGTCCCGGTACGGCGGGCACCTCGGGCAACGACGAGTGGTATTTCTATAACCCTATGGTCGTGAGCCAAGGCAAGCAGGCGTTCCAGCGCCAGTGGGGCCGGCGCACTTTGGAAGACAACTGGCGCCGCTCGAATAGGACTGTGCTGGCTTCGCTGGACGACGGAGGTGTCGACTACGAGGCGGAGGATTCTATCCGGCTGGCTGAGGAACGCGCCGACAGCATCGCCGAAGCCATGGAAGCCGTGGCTGATTCGGCGCAGAACGACCCGCACCAACGTGAATACTACCTGAAGCAAATCCCTTTCACGCCCGAGGCCGTGGCAGCGTCGAATGAAATCATCAAGGACGGACTCTATCACGCCGGGCTGATTGAGAAAGACCAGCTCGAAGACTTCCCGCTGGCGGCCGCTACGTTGGAGCGTCTTGTCAGGGACTTTCCCGACTTTCAGCCGATGGATGACGTTTATTATAACCTCTTTCTGCTCTACTCCCGGTGGAATAAGCCAGTCGAAGCAGCCGGGTGGCGGGCGCGTCTGGCCGACGAATACCCGAAGAGCGACCTGGCGGTGCTCGTGACTGACCCCGACTTTGAGCGCAATGCACGTTACGGCCGCGAAATCGAGGATTCGCTTTATACCGTGGCCTACGACGCCTACCGTCGTGGGGACGACGAACGAGTCATCCACTTGGCCGATTCCACGGCACAGCGTTTTCCCACCGGGCTGAACCGTCCGAAATTCCTCTTCCTGCGCGCGCTGACTGGCCTGCGCCGTGGAGTAGACGCTCAAAGCCTTGCGACTGAACTGAAAGAACTTGTGCGCAAATACCCGGAGAGCGACGTCAGTGAGATGGCCGGTCTGATTGTCAAAGGAATAGAGGAGGGGCGCCAGCTCGGTACGGGCGCGTTCGACATCGGTTCTATATGGGCTCGTCGTACGGCTGGCCAGACAGCTGCCGCCGCTT
>HF989222.1:13199-22634 GCA_000431275.1 Prevotella sp. CAG:755
CCGCCGATTCCGCGGCTCAGGCTCGCGAGCTTTCGGCCGACCGCGACGCCGCTTTTGTCTACATGCTGGCTTTCCCGACTGATTCGGTCGACGCCGATCAGTTGCTCTTCGACCTCTCGCGTTTCAATTTCGGTCGTTTCGTCGTCCGGAACTTCGACGTAGAGCGCGTTTCCCAACCCGGGATGGAGCAGTTCCGCATCCATGGTTTTAACGGCTTCGACGAGGCGCACACCTACGCACAGCAAGTTTATGCCGACAGCACCCTGCGCCCTATGGTCCGCCGTGCGCGTGTGGTCATCATTTCTGAGGACAACTTGCAGCTCCTTGGCGCGACGTACAGCTTTGACGATTATGCCAAGTTCTACGAAGAGAAATTCGCGCCGCTCGAAATAAAGCCCGAGCTTTACCTCGACGCCAACGGGCAGGAAATCCGCCAGATTTATGAAGATGAGCTGCCCGGCGACTATCGCGAGGAGGAAGTGGAGGAAGCGCCTGTGGAAGACGGCGGGGAGTGGTATAGCGAATGATCATCGTGCCTGTTAAGCCGGGAGGGTAGTTAAGAACAATAGGAAAAGGGCGGCTTCTTACCGATGCGTAAGAAGCCGCCCTTCGTCGTATTTAGGAGCGGAGTGAACGTTGTTTAATGCTATTCGGATGCCGTGTCACGCCGGCAACCGCATCTTTCGCGTCTACGCCGTGTCGCAGCCGGACTCATGTCGGCGCTCATGACGGCTTGAATGCATTTCGTCCCGCTACGGGTGTAGTTGCCCGGTGGCGGGACGGGGGATGATGCGGGCGTGTGTGGCGGTCAGCGGCCCAGCTCGATGACTTCAAGATCTTTGAAGTCGTGGCCGTCAATGGTGAGGCGCACGAGTGTGCGCACCGTTTGCCAACCCTGCAATCCAGCTGCCCCTGGGTTGATGTGGAGCAAACCGAGCGTGTGGTCGTATTGAACCTTTAAGATATGTGAATGGCCCGCAATGAAGAGGTGAGGCGGACGGGCGCGTAGTTGCGCGGCGACAGCGCGGTCATAGTGGCCGGGATAACCGCCGATGTGCGTCATCAGCACGTCGGCTTCTTCGCACCTCCATCGCAACAGTGATGGATACATTTTCCGCAGGTCTCCGCCGTCGATGTTGCCGCAGACCGCAACGAACGGTCGGAATGCCGCGAATCGTTCGGCCAGCTCCATGCTGCCGATGTCGCCGGCATGCCATATTTCGTCACATGGCTCGAAGTAATGCTCGAAGCGATGGTCCCAATAACCGTGCGTGTCCGAGATGATGCCGACTCGTTTCATTCAGCAGAGCAGCCGTAGTCAGCAGGCAGGCCAAGTTTTAGGCGGATGAACTGCTTGATGAATTCGACCGTTCCGGCCTCACCGAGCACACTGGAATTGATACAGAGGTGATAGGTGTCGGCCGCACCCCACGTGCCCGAACTGTAAAAATTGTAGAAGTTGGCACGGTTCTCGTCGCCTCGTTCTGCCATCTTCCGGGCGGTGTGCTCGTCGACATGGTTGTAGCTCATGATGCGGCGCACGCGGTCATTGAGATCCGCCGAGATGAAGATGTTGACGCAGCGTGGGTTATCGCGGAGGACGTAGTCGGCACAGCGGCCTATGAATACGCATGACTCGCGTTCAGCTGCTTTGCGGATGGCCTCACTTTGTATACGGAAAAGCGACTCGTCGCTGATCTGGTTGTTGTAAAAGTCGCCTGCGCCGCTACCGAAGAAGGGGAAGATGCCGCCGAAAACCGTGCGGAAAAGCCCCTTGTGTTCATCGCTCTTTTCGAAAATTTCGGTGCAGATGCCGCTCTCCTTGGCCGCCATGGTCAGGATTTCCTTGTCGAAGTACGCGATGCCGAAGTCGTGGGCCAGTTGCTTGCCTATGATGCGTCCGCCACTGCCCAGCTGGCGACCGATGTTGATAACGAATTTTTCGATGTCCATATCTTACGGGTTTACGAGTTGTTTGCGGAATTTGCGCACCTGCATGATGAGCATCGTGATGGCCACGATGCACGAGATGGCGTCGGCCGCAGGGATGGCATACCATACGCCGAGAACCTGTGGCTTGACGAAATGAGGCAGGATGAGTAACAGCGGGAGCAGGAAGAGCAACTGCCGTGTCAGGGATAGGAAGATGCTCTTCCCGGAGTAACCGATGCTTTGGAAGAAGCTGGTTGAGACGATTTGTATTCCGACGATGGGGAAGAACAAGGTGACGATGCGCAAGCCTTGTGACGCCCGCTGGATGAGTTCGGGGTCGGTGGTGAAAGCCCGGGCGCAGGGTTCGGCCAGGAACTGGCCTGCGATGAAACCTGCTGTCGTCACGATGGTGCCGAGGATCAGGGCATAGCGCAGGACGCCGAGCAGGCGGTCGTAACGCTTGGCGCCGAAATTGTAGCCTGCAATGGGCTGCATACCCTGGTTGAGGCCAATGACGATCATCACGATAAGGAATACCAGACGGTTCGAAATGCCGTAGGCGCCCACGGCGACGTCGCCCCCGTAGCGCACCATGCTTTGGTTGATGATGATGACAACGAGGCAGGCGCACAGGTTGATGAGGAAAGGCGCCAGACCGATAGTGAGCGATTCGGTCACAATTTTGCGGCGCAGGCGGTAGATACCGTGCTGGAAACGGATCAGTTCACTCTTTCGGCTGAACAGACGGAATTGCCAGATCAGGACGAGCGTCTGAGACATGACAGTAGCCAGGGCGGCCCCTTGTATGCCCCAACGCAGCACATAGATAAAGAGCGGGGCAAGTACGATGTTGCAGATCACTGTGCAGATGGTGGCGAGCATGGCTTGCTTGGGGCGGCTTGTCGAGCGTAAAAGAGCATTCAAACCTAAGTAGAGGTGCGTGACGACATTGCCGGCAAGGATGACGTGCATGAAGTCACGTGCATAAGGAATGGTGGTCGGGCTGGCACCGAAGAAGTAAAGTATCGGGTCGAGCAGCAGTTCAAGCAACAGACCGAGCGAAAGGCCCATGACGACGTTCATTACCACGACGTTTCCCAAGATGTGCTGGGCTGTCTGATAATCTTTTTGCCCCAGTTTGACGGACATGAGCGTCGAGGCACCCACACCCACCATGGCGCCGAACGCGGCAGTCAGCGACATGAAAGGTTGCGTCAGTGCCAACCCCATGATGGCCTCGGGGCCTACGCCTTGCCCGATAAAGATGCCGTCGATGATGTTGTAGAGTGAAGAGGCTGCCATCGCTACGATGGCGGGGATGGCATACTGCATCAACAGTTTGCCGACAGGCTTTTGGCCTAAATCGTTAAATCTCTGAGCGTTATCCATTTTCCATTTCTATTTCTCTGCAAAGTTACGAATTTCTTGTCCACATCGGTGCATTGTCCGGACGAAGTGCCCTTTCATGAAACTTGTGTGGCGAAAGGCTTGGCCGTTTGTAAGGAATTTCGTATCTTTGCCCCCGAATTTCCCGAAAGGGTTAGGGAGAGATGCTCGAGTGGTTGAAGAGGCACGCCTGGAAAGCGTGTAAACGCCAAAAGCGTTTCGGGGGTTCGAATCCCCCTCTCTCCGCTTTTTTTGTATATAGTTAAGTTCCCCCACAGTTTGTAGAGATTTCTGGACGAAGCTCGCAAGTTTGCTTGTGGCGGTTTTGTCGTGTGCGTCTGTGGCTGGGTGATTCTTTATGTACCGATGAAAATAAGTGGACGGCTGACAGAATTTTCTGTCAGCCGTCCACTTATCCCTGTCAGCCGGTTTGCCTGCTGCAACGGGCAAACCGGTCCGATGTTACCCGCGTCGGTTGAGTTTTCGCCGCAGGGCGCGGCCGCCGAAGCGGCAGGCGTTTTGCGTCTTGCCCACCCAGGCTGCGCGGAGCTCGTCGGGAAGCAGGAGACGGACTTTGGCACTGCGTGTCAGGAGCAGGCGCAGCTTGTGCAGGCGGAAGTGGCGTTGTTCCAAAGAACTGGACTCGAAGTTCTGCCCATAGTTCCCGCTCTTGCGGACGAGGTGCAGCAGGGTTCCAGCTCGCCGTTTGTCTTCGTGCCAATGGAAGGGGATGTCGCCGGCAGGAGCGTGGAAGTAGGTGACGGCTGTGGTCGCGATGGCGTCGGCCAGATGGCGGAGCCGGAGGGCATCGAGCCAGCGGTCAAGGCGCGTGGCGTCGATTTCGTCGTGCCACCGGTGCAGGTACATGAAGATGTCGCAAAGTTGCCGCAGGCCGATGCCTTCGCTGACGATGTGGTTGGCGAAGTGGGCCAGCAGATGGAGCAATCCGACGGTGGGCGGGAGCATGTGGACAGTTTTTCCGCCGAGAATGGTACAGAGGGCAGGTTCGCAGTCCAGTCCTTCGGCAAAGGCGGCTTGCAGCCGGTCGTTGAGACGGCGGTGGTAGAACATCGAGAGGCGGAAATGGTTTTCTACGATGATGCCTTTCCAATGGAACTCGACGTGCTTGTCGATGAGCGGGTCGTAGTCCGTAACGTTCGTGCCGTTCGCCCGTGCCCATCGGTCGGCAGCGTCGAAGCCCTCGGGCAGGAATACGTCGATGTCGCCCGGCGTGCGCCACAAGGGATGAGGATAGTTCATCGCCACGCCGTGTCCTTTGAGTAAGAACGGGCGTGCCCCCAAGCCTTCGTAGATATTGAATAGTTCGGCGATCTGTGCTGTCATGGCCGTGTTTACCTGTTCTACGCGGACGACGTAGGCGTACAAGTCCAGTAGTAGCCTGCGCGGTGGACGGCTTGCTTCGTCAGTCCGGGTGACCGCCTCGTAGAGCAAGCCTTCGGTGCGCTGCTGTTGCGCCCAGGCCAGCGCTCCGGCCCATTCGTCGGGGCGGACGTCAGCTGTGGGCTGTCCGTAGAGGGCACAGGCCATCAGGCTGAGATAGGTGCGAAAGCTTCTGTCGTCCATGGTGCTCTATAATTTGCGGAAAGCCAGCCAGTAGGCATAGCGTAGCAGGTGGATCTGTCGTTTGATACGGCTGGGCTGGTGGATGAGGCGGTAGAGGAATTCAAGGTTGTGGTCGATCCACCAGCGTGGAGCCCGTTTGACATGGCCGGTGTAGACGTCGAACGAACCGCCTAAGCCTTGGTAAACGGCCGGGTGGCGGCGCATCATCTCCTCCATGAGCAGTTCTTGTTTGGGCGAGCCCATGGCCACGAACACGAAGTCCGGCCGTTTCGCCGCCACGTCGTCGACGAGTGCACGGCGCTCCTCGAGCGTTTTCAGGTAGCCGTTGCGGTAGCCTACGATGCGGATGTCGGGATATTCGCGGCGGAGCTTGGCGACCGTTTCGTCAATCACTTCCTGCCGGCCGCCGACGAGGTAGAACGTCTTGTCGCGGTGGCACGCCGCGATGCTTTTCAGCCAGAGCTCACATCCCGGCAGCTTGCACGCTTCGGGGTGGCCTTTCTGGCGCAGGGCGTAGACGGCGCCTGCCCCGTCGCAGAAGCCGATGTTGCGGTTGATGATATCGCGCGTTTCGTCGGTGGCGTGCAGGATTTTTTCGGCGTTGATCGAAACAAGGATGCCTTTGTGCGTTTCTGCAAAGGTTAGCAATTCGTCGAATGAGCGGAACGGATATACCTTGACGCCGTTGAGCGTCACGCGGTTGTCGGGTGTGGTGTCTTTCGGATTCATTTGAAATGCTGTTCGTACCGTTTTATTGAGCAAAGGTAGTCATAATCTATCGGAGTGGCAAACATTGCGTTGCGTTCGAGGTTATTCGGCAGTTCCTGTTCGCATCTATGGCATTTGTGTTATTGGCAGTAATTCTTTATGTCTTGTTCGAAATGCTCAGCAACGCGTGAGGCCCTGAAATGCGAGTCGGCGTATGTCCGGTTGTAAGTGCCTACTTCTCTGCAAATTTGAGGTTGGGCGATATAGGGTTTTATGGCTTGTGCGAAGTCTTCTGGGGAAAGGCTGTCGACAAGTTGTCCCATTTTCCCATTTACGAAGAAGTCAATAATTCCACCGACGGGGCGTGTGATGACAGGTAACCCAAATCCCATGGCTTCTAAAACGGACGTGGCCAACCCCTCTTCATAGGATGGAAGAATATAGATATCTGATTGTTGGTAGCTTTTAATCAGATCTTTTCCCGCGACGCGTCCTGTGAAAGTGACGTCGGAGATACTTCTCTCTTTTACATATCTTTGGGCGGCTCCGAGTTCCGCACCGTCTCCACACACCAGAAGTTTCAAGTCTTTGAATTCTTGTTTCAATAGATGGAACGCATCAATAGCAATGTATATCCCTTTTGTCTTAATGATACGTGAGAGGAAAAGGATGTGTTGAACATGTGTTTCTGTCTTCGGAGTAGGTTGATCGAGAAAACTGTCGTCTACTTTTGTCGTTGTTTGCAGAATGGGGCACTGTATGCCCATACGTGTGAGCGATGTCTTAAATGCAGAGGATAGAACGTAGATAAAAGCACTTTTCCCATAGATACGGTTGAATAGGAAATTCCGTTTTTCTAACTTAGCGGACAGAGAAACGTCCCATCCGTGTATGAATGTGACTACTTTTTTCTTGAATAGTAAGGCTATAAGTATATAGATTCCATCCCTGAACAATTGGTATTTCCGGAGGGAGGGATTGACGACTACGACATCTATCTTTTTGAATACGATTTTGAAGGTATAGGATATAATGTCCGGAAGAAGCGTGAGTGGTGCTGGTATTTTTTTTCGCTTCCCATAAGTGGAATAGCTTATTCCAACCGTCCAATAGGGGGCAAGTCCCGCATAATGGCTGGCCACGCCACCTAATAAGGAAAGGTCGGGAGTGATAATGAGTAGATGCATATCATGCAAGTCGTAAGTTGTAAACAAGGATAAAAGCTAAGAATAAAAGAGGGCATAAACCTACAATGAATTTTGTTTTTAGTTTTCCAACCTGTTTAAGTCGTAAAAAACCAAATAAAGAGAGAAGCAATACAAAAGGTATCTGTGGCCATTGGTAACGATCATGTAAAGAATAAAATGTAGTGATTAGCATAATAGAGTGAAGGGCTATAAAGATAAGTAGTGGATAGAAATAGGTGATTTTATGTTTTACAATATAGATTATACCATAGATATAGTATATTGAAAGTAACATTTTTACCATTGTCCCGAAACTATAAGTTGTAATGTAGTTTACTTTGATAGGGTCGGAGATAAAGCTTGGAAAAGGCCCAATAATGGTTGCTAGTATGTTTGTTGAATATACTACGATGCTACTTCTTTGAGAGATTAAATTTTCAGCTTGTTGTCCAATAGTTGAGGAATCAACATCTCCTCGAATTCCACCGATGAAATCAACAGCATAAGAGAAAAAAACAAAAGATAGGAATGCAAAAAAAAGAAGCCATCGATTGACATTTTTAGCAAAAGACTTGTTGGTAAGGCATAGGGTAAAAAAGAATGTAATCATTAGTATGAAAAAAATTGCAGTACGGAAAAATAATAGTGTAATGGTAAATAGGAAGAAAAGGATAATGGATTTGAGATTGGGATGCTCCATATATTGATATAAATGGTAAATAGATAGAATGACGAAGCATACCATGTAATTCTCTTTAAGACCGACGCTGGATGTATAAATAGAAAAGGGTAGGGTTGCCCATATGAAACAGATTGCACGTGCATTTGTATCTGTTGTGAATCTTCTTGCTATTTTATGAATGAAGATTGTACCGATAATTACAAATACAGCATTTAGGATGGCAACGAAGGTAATTCCGAATTCTGCACCAAATGTTTTGTATGATATGGCTACTATTGTCGGAAAACCCCAATCATCCATTCCTTGCGTGTAGTGGGAAAGTAATTTTGAAAGAGAAAGGTCTAAATAATTGGGAGAAGAGAATAATACCCCTAAATTATTGTAAAATGAAGCGTCTAATGGATTATAACCAAGTGGATTGCCATAGAATGTTTGATTGAATATTCGAAATATAGCTATCCATACGATCTGGAATATGAAAAGAGAAGTGAAAAATACAGATCTCTTTAATGATTTGTAGAAAAGAATATACGCGAAGATGCATATATTCAATATAAAAATCGTTTGAAATATAAAAAGTGTCTTATCAGGGAACAAAGGACGTGCTATACTTCCTAAAATAATAGTAGAAAGAGTATAAATAACCAACCATAACCTGAAATTGAGAATTTGAGGCATCTTGATTTTATTGAAGTTTTGCATGTTTGTGGTGTTGGCCTTTTATCTTCTTTTGAGTTTGATAATAATCATCGTAAGTTTGTTCCCAATGAGCCGGGCTATTTTCTTCTTCATGCGTCGGTAGGGCGATTGCCAGGTGGCGGCGTAATGGTGTATGCTGCGGGTGTTGGGGGTTATCACGAGGCGGCGTCCCGTCATCTCAATGGGATTAAAGTATTCTTTGGGGTAGATCCATACGCCAGCGACGCTTTGGATGTCTTTTTTTGGGGAAATCCCGTGTTTGGATAACAGTTCCGTGGTATGTTGTACGACTGTCTTCTGGTTTAGTGTCCCGTTGGCATTCTTGAAATGGAGTGTGGCATAGAGATCAAGCATTTCCTTATAAAGGCCGAGACCTGGGCTTACCCCAAGGCCGAGGCCTGGGTTAACGGCGATCGTCGTTGCTCCAGAAGCGTCCTGCTCACAACCCATGAATGGACCGCGTTCGATAATATCATCCAATGGGCGGATGACTTCCACGTCAGTATCAAAGTACAATCCGCCTTGGTCGTAAAGAATTTTGAAGCGTGCATAGTCCGATACAAAAGCGTATTTCTTCGCTTCGTATGCTTCCTGAATATATGGGATGGCGTTGATGTCGAAATTGCTTTCATTCCACTCTTTTATCTTATAGCCAGGGAGGAATCTTTTCCACGATTCGATACATTTTTTTGCAGATTGTGGTAATGGCTTACCGCCGAACCAGCAATAGTGGATGACTTTGGGGATGTCGTGTGTCATGGGGTTAGGATTCGTGCTAAATTTTGTTTGGCTTCATGTTCCTCTTGTTTTTTTGTCTTGTTGAAAGTGTCAAAATCGACACTTTCGAAAAGTCGTTGTAGACTTCCATCGTAAATGCGGTGCAGAAGTTTATATTTCCCAAGAAGATCGTAGATGCGATGGTTCATTCGTTCAATGTTCTTATTGACCGGTAAGACCATAAAAGGTGTGTTGAAATGCAGACAAAATATCGTGCCGTGGAATGAGTTGGTAATCACGTAGGCTGCGTCGTTTACCATGCCTAACCATTCAGCTATGGTCGGGTACTCCTTGGGGAGATCGTCGTGTTGGCCTTGGCTGGCAACATATCGTACAGCAAGGCCTTGCTTTTCGGCAAAGTCGAAAATGTCTTTTGCCTTGACTGCGGTTTCGTTGCCGAGCAAGTATAGGAAAATGTAGGGATTGGCGGCCTTTGGGGAGGAACTTAGTTGCCGATAGTGTCCGGCGGAAAGCAAGAGC
>HF989222.1:22700-44154 GCA_000431275.1 Prevotella sp. CAG:755
GAACCCCATTTCGTGTAAAGTCTGCACGTCTTTTCCCTCACGGGAACTGATGAAGTCAAAGCGGGATAAATATGTGGAGATAGTTTTTTTGTCCTTTCCCTTAGGCGTGATTCCGCCCATGGATGGGGCATAGGCAAGCCGTTTGGTGGTAGCTTTTCCGAATTGCAGAAAGTATACGGGATTCGGTACACCCCAGATTTGGTCGCTTCCACATATATAGGCGTCCGCTTCGGGGGGCGTTTCCTCTAGTTCGTTTTCATTGTAGGTGCGGGAAGTACTGGGGATGTATTCCGTCCTGAATTGGTCAAACCCCCGTGGATGTAGAAGGGCTTCGGTGGCGGCAATTCGTCGCAGGCGTCTCCACATCAGTGCTGTCCGCCGATAGGAAGGTGAGAGGTATCGAACTGCCGTGATGAGGAGATGTACCAAACTCTGTTGGCGTGGTGCGGGCAAGTATTTGATGAGGAAAGCATCGTGTCCCATATCGCGCAACGTGGTGAGCAGGGCGTAGCATTGAAGTATTTGCCCATAGTTGTCTTGTGTGTTCCAATAGGTGACAGTTCCTATTTTCATGAGTATCGGCTCTTAGAGGGGTAATGTTAATGTGTTGTTGTAGAACATTCCCGCAGTGCTTCGATGATTCTCTTGCAGGCGTGGCCGTCGCCGTAGGGATTGACGGCTTGACTCATTTCCTCGTAAACCGCCGTGTCGTCGAGAAGGAGGCTGGTTGTGTCGACGATGCGGTTGAAGTCAGTTCCGACGAGCTTGACCGTGCCGGCGTGGACGGCTTCGGGGCGTTCGGTGGTGTCGCGCATGACGAGTACGGGCTTGCCTAGGCCGGGAGCTTCTTCCTGGATGCCGCCGCTGTCTGTGAGGACGATGTGGCTTTTCTCCATCAGGTAGACGAAGCTCAGGTATTCGAGCGGCTCGATGAAGTACATGTTGCCCAAGTTGGTGAGGTCGGATCCGAAGACGTCGTGGATGGGCTGTCGTACGTTGGGGTTGAGGTGCATGGGGTAGACGAAGTCTACTTCCGGGTAGCGTTCTGTCAGCGCCTTGATGGCCCGGCACATCGAGAGGAAGCCGGTGCCGAAGTTCTCGCGGCGGTGTCCGGTGATGAGCACGAGGCGGCGTCCGCCCGTCAGGCGTCCGACGTCGTAGCCTGCTTGACGGAGGTGATTCTCGAGGTCTGCGCCCAGGCGTGTGTCGGCTTGTATGCACCCGACCACCCAGTGGAGGGCGTCGATGACCGTGTTGCCCGTCACCCGGATGCGCTCGTCTGGCACGTTCTCGGCCATGAGGTTTTCGCGGCTCAGTGGTGTGGGGGCGAAGTGGTAGGTCGCGAGGCGTGCGGTGAGTTGGCGGTTCATCTCCTCGGGCCAGGGGCTGAGGACGTCGTGCGTGCGGAGGCCGGCCTCGACGTGCCCGACAGGGATTCGGGCGTAGAAGGCGGCCATGGCTGCGGACATGCTGGTCGTGGTGTCGCCATGGACAAGTACGATGTCGGGACGTGCGGTGGTGAGCACCTCGCGCATGCCTGTGAGTACCTTGGTGGTGACATCGTAGAGGTCTTGTCCGGCGCGCATGATGTTGAGGTCGAAGTCGGGACGTATGTGGAAGATGTCGAGTACTTGGTCGAGCATCTGACGGTGTTGTCCGGTCACGCAGACAAGGGTACGGAACTCGTCGGCATGGCTTTCGAGCGTTTTGACCAGCGGGGCCATTTTGATGGCCTCTGGACGCGTTCCGAATACGAGCATGATGGTTTTCATCGGTGCTGGGTTCTTTGTTCTTGCGGGTGTGGCTTTGTCGGTGGTACGGGGAGGATTTGATGCGGTTGGTGAGTCTGTTTTTCCTGTCGTTGTGACAGAATTTTCTGTCGCTGCGACCGGAAATTCTGTCACGGCGGCAGATCCTTCCCGCGCCCGTCTGCATTAGTTCCCCTGTTTGGGTGGATGTGCGACGGCGGTCTCTGCCCTGCCCGGTGTTATTTATAAATGCCGCAGAAGTCGAGGATGACTTTGTCGTCGCGGCGGTGAAGTGATTTGAATGGTGTATGGGCGGTCAGGAAAGCCACGATGTCGGCCTTTTCGTAGGCTTCCTGGTAAGGGGTGAGCTTGAACACGCTGTGCTCGCGGACGTTGGGTTCGACCACGAGGATGTCGGCGTCGTGGCTGCTCTGCATCACTTTCGAGACGATGTATTTGGCGGGGCTTTCGCGCAGGTCGTCGATGTCGGGTTTGAAGGCGAGGCCCATCATCGCCACACAGGGTTTGCGCTGATGCTTCAATTCGAATTTCAGCATGGCGTTTTCGATTTTCTCGGCACACCAGAATGCTTTGTAGTTGTTGATTTCGCGTGCTTTGGCGATGAGCTGTGACTCGACGGGGAAGTCGGCCGTGATGAAATAGGGGTCGACGGCGATGCAGTGTCCGCCCACGCCGCATCCGGGCCAGAGGATGTTGACCCTCGGGTGCTTGTTGGCCAGGCGGATGAGCTCCCACACGTTGATGCCCGCCTTGTCGCAGATGAGTGAGAGCTCGTTGGCAAAGGCTATTTGCACGTCGCGGCTCGAATTTTCGGTGAGTTTGCACATTTCAGCCGTCTTGCAGTTGGTACGGTGGAGCGTTCCTTTGACGAATTGTCCGTAAAAGGCGCAGGCTGCGTCGGTAGAAGCTTCGTCGCGGCCGCCGATGACGCGGTCGTTGTGGACGAGTTCGTAGATCACATTGCCGGGCAGCACACGCTCCGGGCAGTAGGCGATGTGCAGTTTCCCGTTGAGTTCGGGGCGCAGGCTGAATATGAGCTCTGCCATCTTGTCCGTGGTCCCGACGGGCGACGTCGATTCGATGACGTAGAGGTCGCCGGCTTTCAGCAGCGGGGCGACGGAGCGCGTGGCCGCCTCGACGTAGGATATGTCGGGTTCATGGTTGCCTTTGAACGGAGTGGGGACGACCATGAAGTATGCGTCGCAGACCTGGGGCTGTGTGTAGGCTTTCAGTTTGCCTTGGCTGAGCACTTCCTGCAACATCTCTTCCATCCCGGGTTCTATGATGTGCAGGTGGCCGGCGTTAGTCTTTTCGACGACTTGTGCGTTGATGTCTACTCCGACGACGTCCACGCCGTGCTTGGCTGCTATGATGGCGGTTGGCAGGCCGATGTAGCCTAAGCCCATGAAACATGCTTTCATCTTGTCTCTTTTTGTCTTGATTGTTTCTTTGTTTACTTGTTCTCTTGTGGCGCTGTCTGTGTCTGTCGCGCCGTGGCTTTGTTGCCGAGCTGCCAAGAAGCATTTGGCAGCTTCTGTCAAGAGGGTGGTTCCGTAGACAACAGAAACTTCATGCTTCCCCCTTTTTTTGATGCGGTGTGTTTACAGCTCTCATCGTGACGCATCGGGTTGCGTTCGGGGGTGTTTTTCTCTGCATGAGAAGTCTCCGGTTTTTTTCTCTTGCTGATGCGGAATGCACGTACCGGTCTTTGAGGGGTGGCAACGCCACTTGGAGACCTGCACCATTACGCCGATGGATACGGCGATGAGCACGACGTACGATCCTGCCTGTGTCTTACCAACTTTCCATTGATACCTTTGAGCGGGCTGCGGACGACGCAGATGGGCGTTCCGCCGTGTGCGGCCGGAAATCCGGCCTCGACGAACCGTCCCCCGTAAGTTGCGAATGCTGGCGGCGTGCGGTTCTGCCATCTCTGCGCGGCGGATGCCGCACCAACCCTTGACCGTTTTTGTGTAAACGCGCGAGGTGTAAGGGCTGGCCTGCAAAGTCTCGGCGAGGATGGGTCCTTTGCCTTGGCCGTACTGCACGAACAGCTGGTCGTGTGTGGCCGGCAGCAAGGACCGCCTGCTCTTTCCGCTTGTGCCGGCATGTTCGGCATGGCAAATTGGGAAGAAACATTTCACCCAATTCCTTTCCAAGTGCAGCAGCAGTGTATCCCCCTTGTGGTGAAACACTTGTAGCGCATACCAGACTGGCGTGTTCCCGCTCATTGTCAATTGTCAGTTGCGTAAGTATACTTCCTGACTTCGTCCCGTCATCGTGAATGGGCGTTCGACTTTTCAGGAAGGATAACGCAGTTTCCCGCAGGATGCCGTATGGGAACCGGGGTTCACAACGTTCGGCGGGCCTTTTCATTAACGCCCGCAAATATACAAATTAATAGTAAAATAGACCATTAGCGCAGGGCTTTTTTCTGCGCAAGCCGTACATGCTGGCACAGATTTTACGACACTTACCTTTTTTGCCTGGTATGGATCATCGGGCGTGGAGGCACATTTTGCCGCAATGGTGGGTCGCTTCTTTGAGGGTTTGCCTATGGAGCGTATCGCCGGATGCGGTGGGGCGGCCCGTGGGTCCGATTTTTGCGGGGCGGCGACCTGTCTTTCCTGGAAGGCTGTCCGTTTTTCCTGGTCGCCGAGTTGCTCTGTGGGTGTGGCTGGCAGTCGTTTCGCGAGGGCTTCCGGCCGAGGGCAATGGGACAGCCGGTCGTCCTGTCTACGGCGAAGCCCCCTGTGTCGCAGCTTGTGGCATAGACGCAGGGGGCTTCGCAGATGGTTGCGGCGGCAAGGTCAGCCCACAGTACCTTCCAGCGAGACGGAAAGCAGTTTTTGTGCTTCGACGGCAAACTCCATGGGGAGTTTGTTGAGCACATCCTTTGCGTAACCGTTGACGATGAGGTCTACGGCCGCCTCTGTCGGGATGCCGCGCTGGTTGCAGTAGAATAGCTGGTCTTCGGAGATCTTCGAGGTTGTCGCCTCGTGCTCGACGGTTGCCTTGTCACCGATGACGTCAATATATGGGAACGTGTGTGCGCCGCAAGTCGGGCTGAGCAGGAGGGAGTCGCATGAAGAGTAGTTGCGTGCTCCCTCGGCGCGGGGACCGACCTTGACGAGGCCGCGGTAGGAGTTCTGGCTCCGTCCGGCCGAGATGCCTTTCGAGACGATAGTCGAGCGTGTGCCGCGGCCGAGATGGACCATCTTGGTGCCGGTGTCGGCCTGTTGGAAGTTGTTGGTGACGGCCACACTGTAAAATTCGGCTTGTGAGTTGTCGCCCATCAGAATGCATGAGGGGTATTTCCATGTGATGGCAGAACCCGTCTCGACTTGCGTCCACGATAGTTTGCTGTTCGCCCCGCGCAGCTGTCCGCGTTTAGTGACGAGGTTGTAGACGCCGCCGCGGCCTTGTGAGTCGCCCGGATACCAGTTCTGAACCGTGGAGTATTTCACCTCGGCATCGCGGTTGACCACGATTTCCACGATGGCGGCGTGCAGTTGGTTCTCGTCGCGCATGGGAGCGGTGCACCCTTCGAGATAAGAGACGTATCCGCCGTCGTCACAGACGATGAGCGTGCGTTCGAATTGTCCCGTATTGCGCGCGTTGATGCGGAAATAGGTCGACAATTCCATCGGGCAGCGGACGCCTTTTGGGATGTATACGAACGAGCCGTCGGAGAAGACGGCGCTGTTGAGCGCGGCGAAGAAGTTGTCGCGATAGGGCACGACGGAGCCCAGGTACTTGCGGACGAGTTCCGGGTTTTCGCGGACGGCCTCACTGATGGAGCAGAATACGATGCCTTTTTCGGCGAGTTTTTCCTTGAACGTCGTTTTGACCGATACGGAGTCCATCACGGCGTCGACGGCTACTCCGGCCAAAGCCATCCGCTCTTCAAGAGGAATGCCCAACTTGTCGAATGTCTTCATCAGCTCAGGGTCGATCTCTTTCGGCGCTTCGCCTTTTTTTGTGCGTGTAGGGTCGGCGTAATACGAAATGGCTTGGTAGTCGATGGGGGGCAGGTCAACGTGCGCCCATGAGGGCTGTTTGAGCGTCTGCCAGTAGCGGAAGGCTTTCAGGCGGAAGTCGAGTAGCCATTCGGGCTCGCCTTTCTTCTCTGAGATGAGGCGGACGACATCTTCGTTGAGCCCTTTGTCGATGATTTCGGTGTGGATGTCGGTTGTGAAGCCGTATTCGTAACTCTTCTCAGCGACTTCGCGCACGATTTTGTTCTTTTCTTTTCCGTTGTCGGCCATGTGGGTGTTTTTAGTGTTTATTCCTGCTCTGCGGGCCTTACTCGGCGTTGGCGTCAGGTGTGCCCACTGCGTCAGCGCTGTCTTTTTGCGAAGTCTGGTTGAAGTGGACCCAAAGCGTGTCATCCTTGGTGGCTTCCTCGTAGTAGGCGTTGGCGGCTTGCTGCATGCCCGTGAACATGACTGAGAGGGCATTGCGGACGGGCACGTAGAGCCGTGAGTCGTCAGCTTTCGACTGGTTGACGATGCCAAGTATGCTCATCACGTTGAACACACAGCTCAACAGGATGAGGTATTTGACGAAGCTGACGGCAGCGCCGAACAGGCTGTTGGGCCAGCCCAACTGCAAGCCGCGAAGGGCGGCGGTCAGGGTGTTGGCCACGAAGCCCAGGACAATAGGGGTGATGATCCAGAGGATGATGAACGCAACGATGTTCGTGATGTACGTAGCGGTGCCGTCCATGCCCAGATATTCCCCCAAAAAGGAATAGAAGAGCGATGCCACAATGAGGCCGGCAATGAAGCCCACCGTCGATACGAGTTCCTTGATCAGGCCGTTTTGCCAGCCTTTGAACAAGGCCCAGAGAGCGATGAGCACGATGGCGATGTCTATGAACATGGTGTCAACGTTTTATGGCTCCTCCTTGCAGCCCGGCACAAGACCGGGCTGCAAGGAGTGACCTTTGTGTTAAAGTTTCTGCTTAACTTCGATTTCTTGGAAAGTCTCGATGATGTCGCCCTCCTTGATGTCGTTACAGTTGGTCAGACTGATGCCGCATTCAAAGTTTGTGTTGACTTCTTTCACATCATCCTTGAAGCGCTTCAGGTCATTGATGGCACCGGTGTAGACTACGATACCGTCGCGGATGAGGCGTGCCTTGTCGCTGCGCTTTACCTTGCCGTCGACAACATAAGCACCGGCCACGTAGCCCACTTTGGAGATGTGGTAGACTTGTCGGACTTCGAGCGTGGCCGTTGTCTCCTCTTTAAGGATGGGTTCGAGCATGCCTTCCATGGCTTGCTTGACTTCTTCTATGGCATCGTAGATGACGGAGTATAGGCGGATTTCGACACCTTGGCTCTCGGCCTGTTTGCGTGCGCCTTGGCTTGGACGGACTTGGAAGCCGACGATGATGGCCTGCGAGGCGGCTGCGAGGGTAACGTCGTTCTCTGAGATTTGCCCCACACCTTTATGGATGACGTTGACGGCTATTGTTTCGGTCGAGAGCTTGATGAGCGAGTCGCTGAGGGCTTCGACAGAACCGTCCACGTCGCCCTTGACGATGATGTTCAGTTCCTTGAACGATCCCAGCTTGATGCGTCGGCCTACTTCGTCGAGTGTCAGGATCTTGTGGGTGCGGAGGTTTTGCTCACGTTGCAGTTGCTCGCGCTTGTTGGCGATTTCACGGGCTTCTTGCTCGGTCTCCATGACGTGGAAAGTGTCGCCTGCCTGCGGCGCGCCGTTGAAGCCGAGCAGCGTGGCGGCCATCGAGGGGCCGATGTCGTTGACGCGCTGGTTACGCTCGTTGAAGAGCGCTTTGACGCGGCCGTAGTTCGTGCCGGCCAGGACAATGTCGCCCTGATGTAGCGTACCGTTGCTGACGAGCACTGTGGCGACGTAGCCACGCCCTTTGTCGAGCGATGACTCGATGATGGTGCCAGTGGCCTTGCGGTTGGGGTTGGCTTTGAGTTCGAGCATGTCAGCTTCGAGCAGCACCTTGTCGAGCAGGTCGGCCACACCAATGCCTTTCTTGGCCGAGATGTCTTGGCTCTGGTACTTTCCGCCCCATTCTTCCACGAGGTAGTTCATGGCGGCGAGCCCCTCCTTGATTTTGTCGGGGTTGGCACCGGGCTTGTCTATCTTGTTGATGGCGAAGACAATGGGCACGTTGGCTGCCATGGCGTGGTTGATGGCCTCTTTGGTCTGGGGCATGATGTCGTCGTCGGCGGCGATGATGATGATGGCGATGTCGGTCACTTGGGCGCCGCGGGCACGCATGGCAGTGAACGCTTCGTGGCCCGGGGTGTCGAGGAAGGTGATGTGACGTCCGTTTTCGAGCGTTACGTTGTAGGCACCGATATGTTGCGTGATACCGCCGGCCTCGCCTGCGATGACGTTCGACTTTCGGATGTAGTCAAGGAGTGACGTCTTTCCGTGGTCGACATGTCCCATCACTGTGACGATTGGGGCGCGGGGTTCGAGATCTTCTTCGTTGTCCTCTTCTTCGGCCACAGCTTCCGACACTTCGGCGCTGATGAATTCTGTCTTGAAACCGAATTCGTCGGCTACGAGTTCGATGGTCTCGGCATCGAGGCGTTGGTTGATGCTGACCATGATGCCGATGCTCATGCACGTGCCGATGACTTTCGTCACGGGGACGTCCATCATGGTCGCAAGTTCGTTGGCTGTAACGAATTCCGTGATTTTCAGAACTTTGCTTTCGGCCTGTTCTTCCATGAACTGTTCCTCTTGCTGCGCGCGAACTTGCTCACGTTTTTCTTTGCGGTACTTTGCGCCTTTCGAGGCTTTCGACTTGCCTGTCAGACGGGCCAACGTTTCTTTTACTTGTTTGGCTACGTCCTCATCGGATATTTCCGGGCGCAGGCTTTGTGCCTTGCGGTTGCGTTCCTTGTTCGAGCGTTTGCCAGCGTTCCCGTTCTGGCTGTTGTTGGTCCCGTTGTTGCGGCGTTGCTGACCACTGTGTTCGTTCACGCCGGGATTGTTGAGGTCGACGCGTTCCTTATTGCTGATGCGGGCGCGTTTTTTCTTGCCTTCGGCGGTGCCGGAGGCTGTCCCGTTTTGGCGGCCTTTCTCTTCGCGTTCCTTGCGGCGCTCTTCCTTGCTCTTCTTCTTGGGACGGGTGTTCGAGTTGATTGAGCTGAGGTCAATGGTTCCCAGCACTTTTGGACCTGTCAGCGTGGGGCTCGAATTGAGCTTGAACACGCCGTCGTCCACTGTGCCGATGGCTGATTCGCGTTCGCTTTTCGATGTAGCCGGGGCTGCTGCATTTTTTTCTGCCGCTACGTTAAGCTTTTCTGGATGGCTGGCAGGATTTTCTGTCGCAGTTTCCGTTTTTTCTGCCGCGTTGTCTGTTTTTCCCGTTTTGACAGGTGTGGACTGCGGGGCCGGTTGCGGCTTGGCGTTGAGGTCGATATGTCCTTTCATGACAACTTTGGGGCGCATATCTTCCGGAACTTGTGTCTTGATCTCTTGGGGAGCGTTCCGCTTTTCTTTGGTTGTATTTTTCCTTCCCAGCTGTCTGATCTGGCGCTCTTTGTCTGCTTTGTCGCGGAGGGCTTGATCTGCGCCGTATTCTTTTTTCAGCATTTCATACTGTTCCTCGTTGATGGCGGCATTGGGTGTAGCGTCTACGGTGATGCCTTTCTTTCCGAGGAATTCAACGATGGTTTGCAGGCCGACGTTGCATTCTTTGGTTACTCTACTAAGTCGTATTTTCATAAATTACTCGTCCTCAAATTCAGCTTTCAAGATTCTAAGCACTTCGTCGACCGTGTCTTCCTCGAGGTCGGCTTTTTCGATGAGCATTTCGCGCGGGGCGTTGAGCACGGCTTTGGCCGTATCAAGGCCTATCGACTTGATGGCGTCGATGACCCATTGGTCGATTTCGTCGGCGAACTCGTCGAGATAAATGTCTTCGGTTTCTTCGCCGCCGGTTACTTCGCGGAATACGTCGATAGTGTATTCCGTCAGCATCGAGGCGAGCTTGATGTTCAGACCGCCTTTTCCGATTGCCAGCGAGACTTCTTCGGGTTGCAGGTATACTTCTGCTTTGCGGTTCTCGTCGTCGAGTTTGATGCTCGATACGCGTGCGGGGCTCAGGGCGCGTTGGATGAAAAGGCTCGTGTTGGTCGTAAAGTTGATCACGTCGATGTTCTCGTTGTGCAGCTCCCGCACGATGCCGTGGATGCGGCTTCCCTTCACGCCGACGCAGGCTCCCACGGGGTCGATGCGTTCGTCATAACTCTCGACGGCCACTTTGGCGCGTTCTCCGGGGATGCGGGCAATGCGGCGGATAGTGATGAGGCCGTCTGCTATTTCGGGCACTTCGGCTTCAAGCAGTCGCTGCATGAACATGGGCGACGTGCGGCTGAGGTAAATCTTCGGGTTGCCGTTCGTGTTGTCTACCCTGTCAATCACGGCACGGACCGTGTCGCCTTTATGGTAAAAGTCGCCTGGAATTTGTTGGGACTTGGGCAGCAGAAGTTCGTTATTCTCATCATCAACGAGGAGAATTTCGTTCTTCCATATTTGATAGACCTCGGCAGCGATGACTTCGCCTACGCGGTCCTTATATTTATTGAATACGGCGTCGTGTTCGAGCTCGAGGATCTTGCTGGCCAGTGTCTGTCGCAGGGTGAGGATGGCGCGGCGGCCAAACTTTGCGAAGTCTATCGTTTCGGTAAGCTCTTCGCCTACTTCGAAATCAGGATCGATCGCGTGTGCTTCGGTGAGCGATACTTGCTTGTTCGGGTCTTTCACGTCGCCGTCGGCCACGATTTCGCGGTTGCGGTAAATTTCGAAGTCGCCTTTGTCGGGGTTGACGATGACGTCGAAGTTCTCGTCCGAACCGAAAATCTTGGCAATGACGTTGCGGAAACTTTCTTCAAGCACGCCGACCATCGTGGTGCGGTCGATGTTTTTTGTTTCTTTGAACTCGGAGAAAGTGTCGATAAGGCTGATGCCTTCTTCTTTTTTCTTTGCCATGGTTTCCTTTATCTTGTTTTTGTTTTTTGCTGCGCCGGATAGTGCAGACAGCCCCGCCACGAGGGCGGGGACTGCTTGGAATTTATTTGAACGTCAGGTAGTATTTCGTATATTTGACTTCGTCGTAGCTGAACGTGAGGTCCCGTTCTTCAATCTTGGGACGTTTGGCTCCTTCCGGCTTGACCTTCTCTTCGATAGTGACGGTGAAATGCTCGGGCGTGGCTTCTTTGAGCGTGCCGATGAGCTTCTGGCCGGATTGCGTGAGCACTTCGACGGGTTGCCCGACGTTGATCTCATATTGTCGGAGCACCTTGAACGGCTGTCCGATACCTGCGCTGCCCACTTCGAGTTCGTAGTCTTCTTCGTCGCGGTCAAGCCGACTCTCAATAAAGCGGCTCAGTTCTACGCAGTCCTCGATCCAAACCCCTTCGGCATGGTCGATTTCGACAACGATGCGATCGTCAGGGCTGACGGTGACGTCAGTCAGAAAATAGTCCTTTCCGTCGAGCCATTCTTCTGCCAGTTGCTTTACAACGTTCTTGTCTATCATTCCAAACTGTTTGTGATTAAAGAACAAGTGAGGAACTTGTTCTAAGCCCCTCACTCTCCGACTGCAAAGATACGGCTTTCTTGCTGTTTCCCAAAATGTTTTGCGTTTTTTTTGAGCTGCCGGATATTCTTATTGTATTGCTTGGTTTGTAAGTGAGACTGCAACTGATTCTAACAGGATTTTCCAGACAAGAAAAAGCCCCGAACGCTTTGTGGACGCCGGGGCTGGTGTGGATTACGTTGCTTTCCGCTTGTCTTAATTGGCAGGGCTGATGGCGCCGGAAGGACAAACGTCGGCACAAGTGCCGCAGTCTACGCAAACATCAGGGTTGATGGAGTAGATTTCGCCCTCGCTGATAGCGCCGGAGGGACATTCGTCGATGCAAGTGCCACAAGCGACGCAGTCGCTGCTGATTACGTATGCCATGTCGTTTTGAGATTTGAGTTTGTTAATAATGTCCTTGTTCTTATCGTGCTTGCAAAGATACGCCATTCTTGCCACTGCCATGCCTGGCACTGCCGTTTTTCTTCCTAATTTGGAACGTATCTAAATTGTCGCCCGTATAAGATAATCCAGAGGCGGGCTATTGCTCGTCGATATTGCTCCCGGCATATTGTCCCATGCCGTAGAGCTTTAACTTGTTGTAGAGGGTTTTGCGGTCAATGCCTAAGAGCTTTGCCGCCCGGCTTTTGTTTCCCCGGGTTTGGAGTAAGGTTTGCGCGATGCGGCGTTTCTCTTCTTCCTCGTCGAACAAGGGGGCCGATTTGAATTCATGAAGGAGTGGGCGGGGTGTTTGGGGAGCAGGGGACGGTGTTCGGAGTTCTTCGCCGATGTCGCGGGCCGTAATGCATTGCCCGTTCGAGAGAAGGGCGGCACGTTTGACGACGTTGCGCATTTGCCGGAGGTTTCCCGGCCAGGTATAGTCGCAGAAAGCGCGGATGACGTCGGGAGCGAATCCTATGATGTCGCGTCCGAGTTCCCGGTTGGCTTGGTCAAGGAAGAATTCGGCAAATAGGGGAATGTCTTCTTGGCGTTCTGCAAGCGTTGGAATGTGGAGGGAGAACTCGTTGACGCGGTGATAGAGGTCTTCGCGGAAACGTCCGTCCTGAACGGCTTGTTGCAGGTTCTCGTTGGTGGCCGAAACCAGGCGGATGTCGACTTCAATTTCCTTGTCGGACCCCAGCGGGCGTATGCGGCGTTCTTGTAGGGCGCGAAGCAGTTGAACTTGCACGTCGTAGCTCAAGTTGCCGATTTCGTCAAGGAACAGCGTCCCTCCGTTGGCTTCGACGAAAGCTCCGGTCTTGTCGTTGTATGCCCCTGTGAATGAACCCTTCACGTGTCCGAAGAATTCCGATGCGGCGAGGTCTCGCGGGATTGCGCCGCAGTCGAGTGCTACGAAGGGGCCGTCGCTGCGTTTGCTCAGTTCATGGATGCGATGGGCTACGTATTCTTTGCCCGTTCCGCTGTCTCCGTGGATGAGGACCGACATGGGCGTGGGAGCCACGAGCGCTACGTAGTTGTAGAGTTGGCGTGCCGGTTCGCTTTTCCCTTCGAGATATTCTTGCTTTGGCGTGGCGCTTCGTTTTGTCGGTATCGGAGCTTTCGCGGGGTGGCTGCCTTCGATGGCTTCCTCTATCTTGCGCAGAAGGATGTCGGGTTGGAGCGGTTTTGCGATATAATCTTTCGCGCCCATCTTCATGGCCGTCACGGCGGAGTCTATGTCGGCATATCCGGTCATGATTATCAAGGGACACGCAAGGCCGTTCTGCCGCATCCAGTCGAGTAGTTCTGTCCCGTCGGCGTCGGGCAGGCGGAGGTCGGAAAGCACTACGTCGGGCTGCCCGTCGTCAAGAGACTTCCGGGCTTGGCGCACGCTCGACGCTGTCGCCACATCGTAGCCTTGTTTCGACAGCCACGTGGACAACATCTTCGACAGTGTCAAATCGTCTTCAACCAACAGTAGTTTCTTCATCGGACCTTGTCTTATGTAAGGCAAAGTTAGCCTTTTTTTCTGCCTCGTCGGCAAGTTTGTGCATTTCGTTTGCGATTTTTTCGACTTTTTCGGGGATGTCGTCTGTCCATCCAAAGCCGTCGCGTTGCCGTTCCCATATTTCGAAAAGGGAGGTGATTTCTGTCATGCCGAGCTGACGGTTGACGGGAAGTGCTTTGTGGCTGATGCGCGACAGTTCGCGGGTGTCGTGCCGGCTGGCGGCATCGCGCAGGGCGTCGGCTGTGGAGCGGGCCTCGCGGGCATAAGTGTGCAGGATGTCGGCTTCGGCCTCAGCGTCGCCTGCTGCATAAAAGAGCAGGGCATTCCATTGCACATCGGCGGGGCTGGCCATGTTTGTGGGGGGCAGGAGCTCCGGGCTGTCGGCTTTCCCGTCGTTTCTGTCAGCTGTTCCGCTATCATCGGGAGTGTTGGCGTGGTCCAGGCAAGCGCGCAGGGCCGACGGGCTGAACGGTTTGCGCAGGCAGGCATCGAACCCGCCTTGGCGGAAGGCGGACTGGTTGATGTCGTCGCGGGCCGTGACGGCTACGATGTGCAAGGCGTGAAGCCGGGTGTCAGGGTCGTCGCGCAGCTGGCGTACTAGGTCGAACCCGTTGAGGCCGGGCATCTGGATGTCGGTCAGTAAGACATCGAAGCGGCTCTCCCTGAGTGCCGGGATGAGGCGGGTAGGCGTGTCGAAACAGTGAACGTCATGTCCTTCGTTGCGAAGCATGGTAGAGCAGAGCTGGAGTTGAAGCACGTCGTCGTCGAGCAGGGCTACGCGCAGCGACTTTCGCCGTGCGCGAACCGCTTTCTCCTCTGGCGCCTCGTCGAGGGCGATGTCAAACGTGAACGTGCTGCCTTCGCCTTCTCGGCTTTCGACCTGTATGTCGCCACCGAGGAGCTGTGCGTTCTTGCGGGTGATGGCTAGTCCCAGTCCGAATCCTTCTTCGCCTTGGGCGTTGCTCATGCGTGAGAACTCGCCGAAAAGGCGGTTTTGCTCATCTGCGGGGATGCCTCGGCCTGTGTCGCTCACGCTGACGGTAAGCCGTCCGTCGCGTGCGGTCACCCGCAGTGTGACACTTCCTTTTGAGGTGAATTTAATAGCGTTGGAAAGGAGGTTCTCCGTCATCTGACGTAGCCGCAGGGGATCGCCCGTGGCGTGCGTTGTGGCGATGTCTGCCGTGTAGTTGAGGGTGAGTCCTTTGGCTTGTGCAGAAGGCTGGAAAGCCAGGCTGATTTCGCGGAAAAGGGCTGCTACGTCGAAGGGGATGTGCTCCGGTTCGACGCAATGAGCGTCGAGTTTGTGGAAGTCGAGTAGCGAGCGGACGAGGGCCAGCAGATGGTTGGCTGCCTGTCGGATGTGGTCGACGTATGAGGCCGAACGCTTGTCTGTCGTGCGTCGGCCGAGCAGGTCTGCATAGCCTAAGACTGCGCCGGCAGGGGCTTTGAGATCATGGGTGACGGCCAACATCAGCTTCTCACGGACGGCGAGCAGATGCTCGGCCCGGGCGTGGGCTGCTTCAAGCTCTTCGCGGTATCGGCGGGCCTGGCGCAGGTCGCGCCCGATGAGCAGCAGGAAAAAGACAGCCAGCAGAAGGGCACAGCCTGTTGTTCCGGCCAGCGTGAAGGCTGCTTGGCGGCGGACTTTTCGTGCGTCGGCTGTGCGTGCGTCGGCCAGGCGCTGTTCCTCGGCGTCGAAGTCGGCCAGCAGCAGGTTGGCGCGTTGGCCGATGGCCATGCTTTCGCGGCCGATTCGCCTGATGGCCCGTTTGAGGTCGGCACTTGTTTCCACGCGGAAACGGCGTGCCTTGTCCTGCACGTTGCCGATGAGGCCTGCCACGGTGTCGGCCGGGTTGACGTGGCTCACGAGGGTGTCGACTGATACGTCGCGCACCACTTGTTTCACCGTGACGGAATCACGCTTCGACGGCACGAAGGCTTCGGCCAAGCGACGAAAGAAACTCTTTTTCTTTGGCGGGCGCACGACGCTGTCTGTCTTCACACTGACACGGCGTTCGACCCGCTGGTTGGCCATGCTGTCTCTGAGGCTTCGGATTTGCTCAATCTGGGCGTCGTAGAAGCTGGCCATGTCGCTGCGCCCTATCATCTGTATCAAGGTGAGCACGGACCGGCTCTTTTCGGCGACCAAGGCCCTCAGGGTGTCGAGGCGTGCTTGTTGGGGAGCGTCGGTCATGAGCTGGCGGAGCGTGTCGAGCCGGACAAGGGCCGTATCGACAAGGGCTGTGTATCGCCTGACACCGTCGGGCTGTCCTGCGCCAATGCCGACGACGGCGGTCTCGGCTTCATGAAGGGCGAGGACGAAGTCGAACGTCGCACTTCGGCGGCGGGCGATAAGCGTTTCTTCGGCGGCTGGTCGTTCGAGCACTTCGAGCTGTCTCCAAACACCGTAGAACGACGCGACGACCAAGGCCAGCAGGAGGACGTAGCCGAGAAGTATCTTGCCGTGTTCTTTCCTTTCTATTTTTTTCATGTGCAGTCTCTTTCCGGGCGCAAAGATAGCGTAAACACTGGGCAAGTGAGATGAAAAGGCGTGGGATTTTCGCCCCGCAGCCTGCCTTACATGCCGGCTCGGCTGGTCCGTGAGCGCGAAAGACAATCGCTGTGGCAGGATTTTCTGTCAGCCGTCTGCGATTGTCTGTCAGCCGTTCAGTATCTTCTGGCAGGCCGACTAATGGTTGCGGGTTTTCCGCAGACGGATCGAGGGCCTCCGTGCGGCGTGTTGAAGCAAATACATACTCACCTAAAACTTTGCTTCGCAGCTTCGCGGGAGGCCCTCAACCTCGTGAGTCAGTGTGATGGCTTATTCCATCTCGATTGGATTCCCGATGCAGCCGGAGGGTTGTTGGATGTGGAGCATGGCGGCGACGGTGGCGGCTATGTCTGTCATGTGCGTCGGTCGCGTAGTCCGCCCGGCCGGGACGTTCCATCCCATAAAGACGAGGGGGATGTGTGCGTCGTAGTTGCACCATACGCCATGCTGCGTGCCGGTCGGTGCGTCGGCATTGTCATCGTAGTAACCCGGTTTTAGGATGATTTGGATTTCACCGCTGCGCTGATGGTTGAAGCCGTTGATGATGCGTTCGCGGATAGGGGCGGGGATAGCGGCGCTGGCGGCATGGCGCTGGCAGACGGCGTAGGCCACTTCGGGCAGGCGTTCCAGCTCGGCAGTGAAAGCGGCGGCGAGGCGTTGGCGGTCAATATGTCGGGCGGCTATCTGTTTTTGGTCGAGGAATACTTGGTAGTTCTCAATGCGTTCGATGACCGACTGTTCAATGCCGAAGTCAGCGCGGGCTACGCTGTCGAGCCGGGTGAGGACAGCCTTGGTGTCCCAGCCTCCGGCTGACATTTTGTGTGCCCGCATAAATGTCGGGTTGTGGGCTGCGGCGTGGTCAGCTGTCAGGAAGAGGAGGTAGTTCCCACGGCCGACTTGCCCGTCAAGGTAGGTGAGGAAAGCGGCTAAGTCGCGGTCGAGGCGCAGGTAGGTGTCTTCAACTTCGATAGCGTTGGGACCGTACTGGTGGCCGATGTAGTCCGTGCTCGACAGGCTGACGGCCAGAAAATCCGTGTCGTCGTGACGGCCAAGCTGCTCTCCCTCGATTGCTGCCTTGGCGGCTTCTAGGGTAAGCGTGTTGCCGTATGGTGTGGTGCGGATTACCTCGTAGCCTTGTTTCTTGAACAGGCGTGACGTCGGCACCGGCAGAGTGGGGGCGTCGGTGCCGTCGAACTTGCCTTCGAACGGCGTGTTGTCTGCCGTGCTTTGGCGATAGGTCTCGATGGGGTAGAGCGAAGCCCAGTCGTTGGCCAGGAGTGTGCGGGCGCGGTCTTTGGCGTTGAAGTCGGTGAGCCATTCCGGAAGCTCGTCGCGGTAGTAGGAACTCGTGATAAAGCGTCCTGTCTCGTCGTCGAACCAGTAGGCTCCGTCGGCTGTACGACCTCCGGGCAGAATGGCGGCGCGGTCTTTGAGTGCGACGGCGATGACGCGCGAGCGGAAGTTGGTGGCAAGATGCAGCTCGTCGCCGACGGTGGTCGTGAGCAGGCGGCTGGGTGACATAAGGCCAGCCTTACTCGTGCTGCCGACGGGCTTGACGGTCTCGTCGTCGGTGCAGTAAACCCAGCGGCCGTTGTCGCGGAAGTTGTTGCCCGCGATGCCGTGGATGGAGGGTACGGAGCCCGTATAGATGCTGGTGTGGCCAATGGCTGTTACGGTGGGGATGTAATCAATCAGGGTATTGTCGCAACTGTATCCTTCGGTGAGCATACGGCGGAAACCACCTTCGCCAAAGCGGTCGGCGAAGCGTTCGAGATAGTCCCAACGCATTTGGTCGACAACTATGCCGACAACGAGTTTCGGGCGTTCTTCGGCCATGGATGTTAGTCCAGCACAGGCGAACGCAATGATGAGCAAACGTTTCAGTGTCATAATGAGTAGTGGAGTCATTTGGCTTGCAAATGTAGCAATTGCCTGTCAGATGTGCACCTTCCATTGTGTGACAATCTGGTTACGACGGTCCTACGTCCAGGCTTGGCATAAATAATTAATGTGTAAGGATGAATACGACCATAGCGGCCATGAGGCTTGGCAGTGATTCCGGTATGAAAAAAACTCTTGCAGGTTGGCTGGTCAGCGAAAAAATCGTACTTTTGCGGGCGAACAAGTATTCACCCATAATGGACGATTATTACGCGGAAACGATAAACTCGTAGGACGCGGGATTTGCATCGGCAGTCCCTGCGGCCCGCATAACCGTGAAGGAGACACTGCTCATGCGAACCTATTGGAACATCACGCACACGCTGCGTACGATTGAGAACTGGGCGCCCAACTGCTGGACACAGGTGACATGTCCTACTCAGGACGACGAACGCTTTCTGTTCGACGAATTGAAAATTCCCACTTACTTCCTCGACGACATCCGAGACAAAGACGAACGCTCCCGTTACGAGTATGACGACGGCTGGGTGCTTATCATCTTGCGTATTCCATACGTGAAAGAAGTGCGCTCGCACACGCCGCACACCACCATACCTCTGGGTATCGTGCTCAACAAGGATGTGTGTGTCACCATCTGTAACTTCGAGACGAACATGATGATTGACTTCGTGTCTTATCAGCAAAAGCGCAACCAAGGGTTTACTGACTCGGTCGACCTTGTCTTCCGCCTGTTCCTCTCTTCCGCCGTGTGGTACCTTAAACGCCTGAAACAGATCTCCATCCTCATTGAAGATGCCAAGCGGAACTTGGACAAGAAAATCGACAACGAGGACCTGATCGGCCTTTCGCGCCTGCAAGACAGCCTGACGTATTTTATCACTTCCATCAGAGGCAACGAGACGCTCCTCTCAAAACTCAAATTCAAACTGCCAGTCGACGCGCTTGACGCAGATCTTATTGAAGATGTCAACATCGAGATGAGCCAGGCGCGCGAAACGACGAACATTTACACCCAAATCCTCGATTCGACGATGGAAACCTATGCCAGTATCATCAATAACAATATGAGCGGTGTCATGAAGCAGATGACGTCGATGTCTATCATATTGATGTTGCCGACGCTCATAGCGAGCTGGTTCGGCATGAACTTGGTGAGCGGCATGGAAACGGCGTGGTGGGGGTTTCCCGTCGTGTTGGTATTCTCTGTGGTGCTGAGTGGTATATTTTATGCCCTGTTCCGTCGCAAAACTTGGCTATAAGTCCGTCCTGTCGCAAAAAATAAGCATAACGCTTGGTTATCCCGCGAAAATTCTCTTTATTTGTAGCGTCTAACACCGTAACGATAAGAAACGATATGTCAGAAGAAGCAACGACGGAGCGCGACGTCATGGCTCCCGAATCGGTAGAGAATACAGAGACGGTCGCCGCCGGGCAAGCCGGAACGGCCGAAATGGCTGCGGAACCCTCCGTCCCGCAGGACGAAGAGAGTGTCGCACCAGTGACGCAGCCAGAGGCAAAAGACTGCCCGGCCGATGAAGAAAACGGAGCAGTGGAGCCGGAAGAGGGAAAGCATGTCCCCGTTTTCCACACGAAGGCCGAGGTCATCGCGCGGCTCCAAGAAATCGTGGATAACGAAACGGACGTCGACCGTAGCGAACTGGAAGCTTTGAAGCAAGCCTACTATAAAATGCGTAACGCCGATGTTGCTTCGGCACGTGAAGCCTTCATTGCCGAAGGTGGTGAGGCCGAGGCTTTCATTCCGCCAGCCGATGCTGACGAAGAGCATTTCAAGGCACTCATGAACTCCGTGAAAGAGCGCCGCGCGCAGCTTCACGCTGAGCAGGAACGTGAGAAGCAGGCCAACTTGGAGCGGAAACTGGCCATCATTGAGCAAATCAAGGAGATGGCCGCTACGCCTGACAGTGCCGATAAAGCCTACAATGAATTCAAGCAGTTGCAAGCGGAATGGAAAGAAATTAAGAACGTGCCCGCTGAACAGGCTTCAGAACTTTGGAAGAACTACCAGCATAACGTGGAGCAGTTCTATGATCAGTTGCGGCTTAACCACGAATTCCGAGCATACGATTTTAAGAAAAACTTGGAGATAAAGACTCACTTGTGTGAGGCTGCAGAGAAACTGGCAGACGTGGCTGATGTCGTGTCGGCTTTTCACCAACTTCAAAAACTGCATCAGGAATTCCGCGAGACCGGACCGGTGGCCAAGGAACTTCGTGAGGAAATATGGGCACGCTTCAAAGCGGCTTCTACGGTAGTGAACAAGCGTCATCAGGCTCATTTTGAGCAACTGAAAGCCCAAGAGGAAGAAAACCTCGTCAAGAAAACTGCCCTCTGTGAACAGGTGGAACAACTTGTCGCCGGAGAAATAAAATCCGTCGCAGACTGGGAGAAGATCACTCAGCAGATTCTTGAATTGCAGGCGCAGTGGCGGGAGATTGGCTTCACGCCGAAGAAAGAAAATACCCGTATATTTGAACGTTTCCGTGCTGCGTGCGACAAGTTCTTTCATGCGAAAGCCGAGCATTTCAAGCAGATGCGCGAAACCTATGCCGCCAATCTGGCCGCGAAGACCGCACTTTGTGAGAAGGCCGAGGCGATGAAAGAAAACACCGACTGGCAGGCGACTACGAACCGATACATCCAATTGCAGAAAGACTGGAAGACAGTTGGCCCGGTGGCTCATAAGGTTTCTGCGGCCATCTGGAAGCGTTTCAACGACGCTTGCAATTATTTCTTCGAGCAGAAGGAAAAAGCCACATCCAGTCAACGTGAGGAGGAAACAGCCAACCTTGAGCAGAAGCGCACTGTCATTGCTAAGTTGAAAGCTATCCTTGACGCTCCCGAGAGCGCTACGCGCGATGAAGTCCGTACCCTGATGGACGAATGGAATGCTATCGGCCACGTGCCCTTCCGTCAGAAAGACAAAATCTATAAGGCTTACCGCGAAGTCGTCGACAAGTTGTTTGAGCAGCTTCACATGAACGCCGGTCGCCGGCAGATGGATCACTTCCGCCGCAATGTGAACGACAAGGGGGGCAGTGAGCTCACCCGCGAGCGCAGTCGGTTGTTCAATTCATATGAGGCCAAACGTGCAGAGATACAGACCTATGAGAACAACCTGACGTTCCTTAATGCCAAGTCCAAGTCCGGAAATTCGCTCGTCGACGAGATTAATAAAAAGATTGAGCGACTGAAAGACGATCTTGACCTGATTCGTCAAAAGATCGAGGCCATCGACGAAAAAATCAAAGCAGAAGAAAGTAGCGAGGCATAAGCCATAACCGTAGGTTACCATATTTGCCGCTCCATTGCTTCCACGCGATGGGGCGGCGCTGTTTTATTGGTGTGGAGTGCTATGCTTCGGAAACGTCGTGGTGTGACGGTCACGTCCCAGTCTGTCCTCGGTTTGACTGTGGGCATCTTAAAAGACACCCCCGGTCTTTCCGCATAAAAGAGAGACCGGGGGTGAAATTCTTTTCGGCTATGGAGCCTGTTTTATTTCCTGCCTTTGTAGATGAGGAAGGCGACCACGAAAATGGCCAGACCGAGGATGATGTAGCCGATTTCGTGGCTGTATTTTGTAGCCAGTTCGTAAACGTCTTGCGTAGTTTTAAGCGGGGTCCAAAGGTAGATGAAGTAGCCAATCAGGGCAAGGACGATGTTCCAGCAGCCGGCGCCAAGCG
>HF989222.1:44170-49143 GCA_000431275.1 Prevotella sp. CAG:755
CAGCAGCCGGCGCCAAGCGTTGTGTAGAGCAGGAATGGCCCCATCTTCATTCGGGCGAGGCCTGCCGGGAGCGATATGAGCTGGCGGATGCCCGGGATGAGGCGTCCGAAAAACGTTGAGGCAGCACCATGATGGTTGAAGTATTCTTCGGCGCGGCGCACCTTTTCCTCATCGAGGAGACACATGTGTCCGATTCGGCTGTTGGCAAAGCGGTAGACAATAGGGCGGCCCAGCCATCGGGCGAGATAATAATTGATGAGTGCGCCGATATTGGCGCCGATAGTGGCGAAAACAACGACCAGCACGATGTTCATGCTGCCGTCAGCCATGGCTTTCCATGCCGCAGGAGGCACCATCACTTCTGACGGGAAAGGAATAAAGGAACTTTCGATGATCATGAAGAACGTAACGACCCAATAATCCAGATTGTCGAGAATCCAACGGAACAGTTCGGCTGTATCCATAAAGTAAAGTGATTGAAAATGTTTGAAAAGTTTTTGTCGGTTGCAAAGATACAGAGAGGCAAGCGTGTGGCCAAATCTTTCGCGCCGAAATCTCCTGCGAATTTTCCGGCCGCAGTGACAGCAAATCCTGTCGCAGCGGCCGGAAATTCTGTCACTGCGGCTGTTTTTCCTGTCACTACGATGGGGAAAGGCGGTGTCGCCACATGAAGCCGCGCGCAGTTGCCTGGGCATGTTTTAAGCCGTTTTTCGCCTTTCAATCAAACGCTTACGCGTGACGACCTTGCCTGTTCTGAAAATAAACATTAAATTTGCCGACAGAAACGCAGTATTCATCATTCTTACCAGTTTATGACATTTTCTGAACGTTGCCAGCCGATTTTTGAGCAAGTCATCGCAGATTATCACAAAGCCGACCATGTCGACACTCCCATAGCCAATCCCTATGCTGCTCCGTCGATCGATTATTTCCTTTACCTGAAATGTTGGATCGATACGGTGCAGTGGCATCTGGAAGACCTGATACGCGACCCGGAGATTGACCCCGCCGAGGGGCTTGCGCTGAAACGCCGCATCGACAAAAGCAACCAAGACCGTACGGACCTCGTAGAGATGATCGACAGTTATTTCCTCGATTTTTATAAGGATATCAAGCCGCTTCCCGGCGCTACGATCAACACCGAGACGCCGGCATGGGCCGTAGATCGTCTGAGCATCCTTGCACTTAAAATCTATCACATGCGCGAGCAGGCTGAGCGGGCTGACGCAACGCCTGACCATCGTGAACAGTGTGCCCGCAAACTCGCCGTTCTGCTCGAACAGCAAGTTGACCTCTCTTCTGCGTTAGACCAGCTCCTTGCCGATATTGCCGCAGGGCGCAAATACATGAAAGTGTATAAGCAGATGAAGATGTATAACGACCCGTCGACCAATCCTGTCCTCTACGGGGCGAGGAAGTAAGGCCGAATAGCATTGCTTCTCGTCATGCCGGTTGCCCTCCACAGACCCATTCGTCATTTGCTCGTCGTCCGTTTTTCCGCGCTGGGCGACGTGGCGATGACTGTTCCTGTGGTTGACACGCTGGCCCGCCATTATCCGGACCTCACAGTGACGATGCTGTCGCGGCCTGCCGTGGCGCCTCTGTTCGCCTATATGCCGCCGAATGTGACCTTCCGTGGCGTGGATCTCCATCACGATTATCTTGGTGCTGAGGGGCTGCGCCGGTTGTTCCGCGAGCTTGTCGCCGATGGCGTGGACGGCTTGGCAGACCTGCACGGAGTGCTCCGTACGCATTACTTACGTTCGATGTTCTTCCTGTCCGGCCTTCCCGCAGCGTCGATACGCAAGGGCCGCCGTGCGAAACGCCGCCTGATCCGCCATGTGCCGAACGCTTTTTTCCAGTTGCCTACATCGGTCGATCGTTATACTCGAGTGTTCGAACGGCTTGGATTTCCGGTGACTCCCGATTTCCGTTCTGTTTTCCCGTCGGGCCGGTTTCCGGCACTTCCTGCCGGCTGCGGTGTGCCGGACAAGGCTCCGCATGAGCTTTGGATAGGGATTGCGCCCTTTTCCGCCCATCGTGGAAAAACCTATCCCCCCGACATGATGGAGGAGGTCATTGCCCGACTTTCCGCGTTCTATCCTGAGGCTCGTTTGTTCGTCTTTTCGGATGCGCATGAGGCGTCAGCGTGGCGCGAGCAGTGGGAGGCGCGTTACGAGCGGCTCCTCTTCCCCGGTCCGAGAATGGGCGGGTTGGGCGGCGAGCTGGCACTGATGTCGCGCCTCGACGTGATGGTGTCGATGGATTCGGCCAACATGCACCTCGCCTCCTTGGTCGATGTGCCTGTCGTGTCGATCTGGGGAGCCACCCATCCTTTTGTCGGTTTCCTCGGCTACGGTCAGACCACGAAATACGCTGTCCAGGTCGACCTGCTCTGCCGGCCGTGTTCCGTGTTCGGCAACCGTGCGTGCCGCCGGGGCGACTACGCCTGTCTTACGCTCATCCCGCCAGATTCGATAGTGAACCGCGTGGCCGAGGTGCTCCAACACCGTTGACCGCAGCAGCCCCGCGCAATCCTTTTCCTGCCATGATCCAAAAAGTCTTAGTCATCCGTTTCCGCCGCGTCGGCGACTCCGTGCTCGCCACGGCGCTGTGCCGGAGCCTCAAAGAGAGTTTCCCGGGCGTCGAAGTCCATTTCGTGCTCAATGCAGGCATCGCGCCGCTCTACGCAGGCCATCCAGATATAGACAAAGTTATCGCTTTTACAGACGAAGAGCAGCACGGCATGGCTTACCTGCGTAAAGTCTGGCAGACCGTCCGTGCCACGCGATACGACGCCATCATCGACATGCGTTCGACGCCGAAGACGCTCCCCTTTTCCCTCTTCTCGCCCGGCACGCCCTACCGCATAGGCCGGCGTAAGCCCTACAACGTCGGGGTGCACAACTACCGGCTTGAAAATCCCTCCGGCGTCGACCGGGTGCAGACGAACCTGAACCTCATGACGCCGTTGGCCCGTGAGGGACGGTTGGTGATGAACCCACATTTCCGACTGGTGATTTCGGAGGATGAACGTCGCGCTTTCCGCAGTTACATGGCACGTGAAGGCGTCGATTTCGGCCGTCCCGTCGTACTGTGTGCCGTCACGGCGCGGCTGGAATACAAAGTGTGGCCTTATGAGCGGATGGCCCGCGTGCTCCGTCGCCTGCTCGACAGCTACGACGCGCAGCTCGTCTTCAATTATGCGGGTGACGTAGAGGCCGCTGCGGCACGTGCCCTTCGCGACAGGCTCGGCGGCGACTCCCGCGTGATGCTCGGGGTGCAGGCGCAGGGGCTGCGCGAGCTTTGTGCGATGACAGTGAACTCCGATCTCTTTTTCGGCAATGAAGGAGGCCCGCGCCACATCGCCCAAGCGCTCGGAGTCCCTACGCTGGCCCTCTTCCCGCCTGGCGTCGAAAAATGGTTTTGGCTGCCCGGCGCCGACGAGCGCCAGCGCGGTCTCTCGCCCGACGACTACCTTGAACCCGAGCGTCAGCAGGCTATGACCTACGCCCAGCGTTTTGACCTCATTCCGGAGGACGATGTGTGGGCGCAGTTGGCCGACATGATGAACTGCTACGTCGTGAAGCCATGAGACCGTTGCAACTCGTCACCCTTTCCGGCGGCTTGGGCAACCAAATGTTCCAATACGCTTTTCTCGTTCACCTGCGCCGTCGCGGCGCAAGAGTGTTCCCTTATCTCGGAAAGATACGCCATTACGGCGAGCACAACGGCTATGAGCTCGAACGCGTTTTCGGCATTGCCTTGACGCCTGGCGAGCGGGCTATGGACGGCGTGCTTGGGCTTCCTCTGCTCGGTGCGGCCGTCAAGCACATCGTCTTTCCTTTCAAGTACCGCGAGCGCGGCGAGTCGGACTGTGCTGCCAACGCCGCACTGGCCGCCCGGCATGCTGCCACCCGCTTCACGGGTTATTGGCAGGGAGAGTGCTTTTTTGCCGATGTGGCTGACGAAGTGCGCCGGCTCTACCGTTTCGACGAAAGGCGTCTCAATGCACAGAGCCGCAGTCTGGCCGAACGTCTCCACGGCTCGACAGATACCGTGTCGCTCCATGTGCGGCGCGGCGATTACTATAAGAAAGACGGAACGCCGACCGACTTCGGCCGGGCCTTTACGGCAGATTATTACGACGCAGCTTTGGCGTACCTTGCCGCTGCGACGGGAAAAACGGTCGCAGTGACAGCAAATCCGGGACGGCTGACAGGAGAGATGCTCAGGCCGATTGTTTTCACCGACGACGCCGACTGGTGTCGCGCCCACTTCCCAGAGAGTTTCACCGTTGTCGACTGGAACCACGGTCCCGACAGCTGGCAGGACATGTGCCTCATGTCTTTGTGCCGCCACCACGTCGTGGCCAACAGCTCGTTCAGCTGGTGGGGCGCGTGGCTCGACGCCCGTCCTGACAGCCTGGTCGTGGCGCCCCGGCAGTGGAAGCATGGCGCCGCTTCGCCCGATGTCACACCCTCACGTTGGATTCGCCTATGATTTCCTCACTGACGCCGAAGCGCCGCAAAGCCGCTTATCTGTTGAGCACTCTGTTCGAACGCCCTCTTCCTCCACCGGCCGGCGAACCGATAGATGTCGTCATCCCCGTAGTACCTAAGGATCTCGGCATCTTGCCCCTTTGCCTTGACGGCGTGAGCCACTGTCTGAATCACCCCGTCGGCGACATTTACGTCGTGGCACCGCGTGAGACGGAGGTCGTCGACTTTTGCCGCCGTCGCCGTCTCAGCTTTGTCGACGAGCTGACCGTGCTGGGCTATGGCCCCAGCGACATTGACTATCGTCCCTGCGGCACGGACCGCAGCGGATGGATATTCCAGCAGCTCGTCAAGCTGTCGGGCGCGGTGGGAGGCAGGGAACACTTCCTCGTCATCGACGCCGACCACATCTTGCTTCGTCCGCACACTTTCCTGACCCGTCGTGGCCGCACCGTCTTCTATGGCAGCCGCGAG
>HF989222.1:49166-58969 GCA_000431275.1 Prevotella sp. CAG:755
TGGCAGCCGCGAGTGTCACCAACCCTATTATGACACGGCGGCTCATCTCGTGGGCAGTGTGCGGATGGAGTGGCTCTCTTATGTGGACCACAAGATGCTGTTCAGTCGCACCCAGCTCGACACCCTGAAAGAGCGGCTCGAAGCCCGTAGCCGCCAGAGCTGGGACCGCGCCATCCTCGACAGCCTCCCCAAGGACGAGAAGTCTGGCTTTTCAGAGTATGAGCTTTATGGCCTGACTTTTCCTTCCCGTAAGAAAGTTGTCCGCCCTTGGCGTAACAAGACGCTGCACTACGAGGACTTGGCCGACTACGATACGCTGCGTCGCCGCTGGGGACGGCGTTACCGTGCAGTGACTTTCCCTGAATGGATTAACCGTTAGACCCTTCAAGAAGAACAGATGAAAACACGTCCGCTCTCGAAAGCCCTCGTCACCGTGCTGAAACTCATCGGTAAGGTAGTGGCGAAAATCTGTCCCTCGGCGATGGCCCTTCCGCCCTGTGACCTCGACAATGACGAGGCCAACGACCTTGTGCGCGGCTGGCTCGAACACCCCGACGGGCAGGGACACATGGCCACGAAACTGGGCACTTATGAATTGAAAGCCTTTCTCTGTTTTTACAGCCATGCCCATGGCCTTCGCGGAACCGACGTGGCAAATATGTTGCGCTACCGCTACCCGCTTCTCCGCTCCATGCGTCATTCGCTTCGGCGGCTGACGAACAATGCGGGCTTTTTCCCGGCCAGCGAGGAGGCCGGCCTGCGCTATGCCGAGCTGGTGGCGGCGGACTTCCCGCTGGCCGACCTGCTTGTTTCGTATCAGAAGGAAGAATGGTATCCTCTTTCGCTCGGACTGCTGGCCGGAGCGAAGCGCTGCCCGCCGTGGGGGTATCTCGACCCGTACCGTTACAGACGGCCGTGGTCGGCTGCATTGGCCGGGAAGAGGGTGCTTGTCGTCCATCCCTTTGCCGACACTATCCGCCGCCAGTATGACCGGCGCGCCGAGCTCTTCCCAGGGACGGACGTGCTGCCCGGTTTCGCGTCGCTCCGCTGCATCCGGGCCGTGCAGAGCATCGCCGGGAACGCTGTGCCCTACCGCACGTGGTTCGACGCGCTTGATGCGATGAAACGGGAGATGGATGCAGAGGACTACGACGTGGCGCTTATCGGTTGCGGCGCTTATGGTTTCCACCTTGCCGCCCATGCCAAGCGGCGTGGAAAGGTGGGCCTGCACATGGCCTCCTATGTCCAGTTGCTCTTCGGTATCCGGGGAGCCCGCTGGGACGCTGACCCGGAATACAGCCGTTTTTACAACGATGCCTGGGTGCGTCCCTCGGCCGACGAACGCCCTGCCGGCGCCGAGACGATCGAAGGCGGGTGTTACTGGTGAGGCGGCCCGATGTTTTCAGACAGATTTCAACAAACGAAAAAGCAAGGTGATGAGAAAGTTAGCAGTGGTCGTCGTGCCCGTTTACCGGAAGTTCATGCCCAGCGAGGCGTTCGCTTTTGCGCAGTGCCTCAATGTGTTGGGGCGCTATGACATCTCGTTGCTTCATCCGGCCGGATTCGATGTCAGCGACATCGTCCGCACGGCGTCGCGCACCATCGGCCATGTGGCGATGGACGACCAGTGGTTCCGGAGCATCGACAGTTACAACGCGCTCTGTCTTTCGGCCGACTTCTATGACGCCTATGCTGCGTATGAGTACATGCTGATTTATCAGTTGGATGCTTACGCGTTCCGCGACGAACTGGCCGACTGGTGTGCCCGGGGATATGACTACATCGGTGCACCGTGGCTGCCTAACGATACGCCTTACGAACGCACGCTCGGCGACGCCGTGCGATGGGTGCGCCGCACGATCCACCCCGCCGGCACAACACAGAAAATCACCCACGCCCAGACGCACTATCATGTGGGCAACGGAGGATTCAGCCTGCGGCGTGTGGCGAAGATGAAAGCCGTGGTCGAGGAGTTCCGCGGCCTGATCGACAGCATGGATCCAAAAGAGCGCCGGGCGAAGGAAGACGTGTTCTTTTCTACCTATATCCAGCGACAGGCCGGCATCAGTGTGCCGGATTGGCGCGAGGGCTTACAGTTCGCTTTTGAGAACAGTCCGGCGATGGCCTTGCGTCTTGCCAAGGGCCATTTACCTTTCGGTTGCCACTATTGGTCGAAAGGAAATGTCTGGAAGGATTTCTGGTACCGGTATATCCCGTTCGACCCGGAGCAAGACGCCGGGGCCTGAATGCAGGTGGCGATCTGTGAAAATCGGAGTAGCGACAATAAAAACGGTCGCAGTGAAAGGGGATTCTGTCACTGCGACCGTTTTTATTGTCTGTGTGGGAAGAAACACCGGAGGGTCAGAACGATATGGAGGAGTAGAATCCGAACGCGCCGTCGGGCAGGGCCGTAGGCACAAAGGTGATGTCGGGGCCGGTGCGGCGCGGGCGGGTGAACGCGAAGGCCGATGCCGTTCCGATTGCGGCGCCAGCGGCCACGTCCCACCAGTCGTGCTTTTTCCCGTAGACGCGTGACCACGCCACGTAGGCCGAGACCGCATAAGCGGGGATGCTCCACTTCCAGCCGTAGCGGCGTCCGATATACGTGGCCGCCGTGAAGGTGACCGCAGTGTGCATGGAAGGCATCGAATGGTCGTCGCTGTGGTCTGGCCGTTCCTTGTGGATGAGGTATTTCAGGGCGAGTGTCGTGCCTACCGTCGTGAGAGCCGTGAATGATCCTTGTTTCAGTCCTTGCCAGTCTTTGAGCGCAAGGGTGGTTGCTATGCCCGCAGCAGGTGCGGCAAAGAGCAGGACGTCGCCTGCCGTGCGGGCTTTTTTGCGGGCGCCTGTGACTTCAAGGCGTTGGCCGGCGGCGCTGGCCGGAAGAAGGAGGCAAAGAATGAAAAAAAGGACTTGTCTCATAGTGTGGTGAGGGCGGGTAAGCTGGATATCAGGCTGCGATCGCACATAGTTTGGGTAGGAAAATAAAGAGCCCGACCGCGATGGACGCAATGGCCAGCAGCAGGACGGCACCGGCGGCGAGATCCTTGGCCCGCCGGATGTGTTCGTCGAAGCCCGGGCTGACAAGATCGCACAGGCTTTCGAGTGCTGTGTTGACGGCTTCGGCGGCGAGGACCGCCCCTATGGTGAGCGCGATGACCGCCCATTCCGTGAGACTCAGGCCGAGCCACATGCCCGTTGCAATGACGGCGACTGCCACTACTGCGTGGATTCGGGCGTTGTCTTCCCGGAAAAGGTCGCGTATGCCGTGGCCGGCATAGCGGAAACTACGTAAGCGTTTGCGGAGGGTAAAACCGTTGTTCTTCATGCTTTCGGTGGAAAATCCAATCATGCTTTCGGTGGAAAATCCAAGTCGAGATGCGTCTGCCCGGTCACTCCAAAGCATTCAGCTCCCGCCGCAGGGCGTCGAGCTGCTCCTTGACGGATTGCAGGCGTCGCAGGATTTCGGCGTCGCGCTCGACAGCCGGCTTTTCTTTGCGCAGCACCTCGCGGGCCGCTGCCAGTTTCAGGCCGCGCACTTTGACCAGATAGTAAATCTGGCGCACCGTTTCGACATCTTCCTTGGTGTATTGGCGGATGTTGCGGCCCGATTTGCGCGGCGTAATCTGCGGGAACTCGCGTTCCCAATAGCGCAAGAGCGATTCATTCACGCCCAAAAGCGCGGCGACTTCCTTGACGGAATAATATAGCTTGAAGTCTATGTCTTTTTTCAGTGCCATTCGTTCTGCGCTTTCACTGTTGCTTTTATTTTCTATTGCTTGCAAAAATAACGAAAAGGTCGTAACTTTGCAAAGAAATAGTAAGAAACCTATCTAACAATGATGACAGCAAACGAAATACGCGAGTCGTTCCTCCGCTACTTTGAGTCGCAGGGGCATCTCGTAGTGCCTTCGGCTCCGATGGTAGTCAAGGACGATCCTACCCTTATGTTCACGAACGCCGGCATGAACCAGTTTAAGGACATCATCCTCGGCAATCGTGAGCCGAAGTGCCGCCGGCAGACCGACTCCCAAAAGTGTCTCCGCGTGAGCGGCAAGCATAACGACTTGGAGGAGGTCGGGCATGACACCTACCACCACACGATGTTCGAGATGCTCGGCAATTGGAGCTTTGGCGACTTCTTTAAGAAAGAAGAGATACAATGGGCATACGATTACCTTGTCAATGTCCTCAAAATCGACCCTGCTAACCTCTACGTCACCGTGTTCGAGGGTTCGGCCGACGACGGATTGGGCCGCGACGACGAGGCTGCCGACTATTGGGCTCAGTATTTCCCTCAGGACCACATCATCAACGGCAACAAGCACGACAACTTTTGGGAAATGGGCGACACGGGTCCCTGCGGCCCCTGTTCGGAAATCCACATTGACCTCCGCTCGGACGAGGAGAAAGCCAAGGTGCCCGGAGCGTCGCTCGTGAATAAGGACAATCCCCAAGTGATAGAAATATGGAACCTTGTGTTCATGCAATATAACCGTAAGGCCGATGGGTCGTTAGAGCCGCTTCCGCACAAGGTTATTGACACCGGCATGGGCTTTGAACGGCTTTGTATGGTCATGCAGGGCAAAAAGTCGAATTACGACACCGACGTGTTCCAGCCTATTATCAAAAAAATCGGCGAACTTTCCGGGTATGCTTATGGCGAAGATGAAAAGCGTGACGTCGCCATGCGCGTCGTGGCCGACCACCTCCGCGCCATCGCTTTCTCCATCGCCGACGGCCAACTCCCTTCCAACGCAAAGGCCGGCTACGTCATCCGTCGCATCTTGCGCCGGGCGGTACGTTATGCGTACACCTTCCTCGGTCAGAAAGAGGCTTTCATGTATCGCTTGGTGCCCACGCTTGTCGAGGAAATGGGTGGCGCATATCCCGAACTGCGGGCGCAGCAGACGTTGATAGCCCGCGTGATGAAAGAAGAGGAAGACGCGTTCCTGCGCACGCTGGCTACGGGCATCACGATGCTCGACGGTGTCATCGAAGAGGCTCGTCGCGAAGGGAAAACTGTTATTGACGGAACCAAGGTTTTCACGCTTTTCGACACCTACGGATTCCCGCTCGATTTGACGGAGCTGATCTGTCACGAAAAAGGATTGAGCGTCGACGTCGCAGCTTTCGATGTTGAGATGCAGAAACAAAAAGACCGCGCCCGCAACGCTGCGGCTGTCGAGACGGGCGACTGGGTGACGCTGGCCGAGGGCGAACCGGAGTTTGTCGGTTGGGATTATACGGAATACACTTGTCATATTTTGCGTTACCGCCGTGTGGAGCAGAAAAAGCAGGCCTATTATGAGCTGGTGCTCGATTGCTCGCCTTTCTACGCTGAGATGGGCGGCCAGGTGGGTGACCGTGGCGTACTCTGCAACGAGACTGAAACCATCGACGTCATTGACACGCGCCGTGAGAACAACCTGCCTATCCACATCGTCCGCCAGCTTCCCGCTCATCCCGAAGCAGAGTTCATGGCCTGCGTCGACACCGACGCCCGTACCGCCAGCGAAGCCAACCATACGGCCACGCACCTGCTCGACCAAGCCCTGCGCGAAGTGCTCGGCACCCATGTGGAGCAGAAGGGGTCGCTCGTCACACCGGATTACCTGCGTTTTGACTTCTCTCACTTCCAGAAAGTGACACCCGAGGAATTGCGCAGTGTGGAACGCATTGTGAACGAACGCATCCGTCGCGACATCTCCTTGCAAGAGTATCGTGATATGCCTGTCGAGAAAGCGAAGGAACTGGGCGCCATCGCCCTTTTCGGTGAGAAGTATGGCGACCGTGTACGTGTCGTACAGTTCGGAAGCAGTGTCGAGTTCTGCGGTGGCTGTCATGCGAAGACCACAGGGCGCTTGGGACTTTTCCGCATCCTGTCCGAAGGCAGCGTGGCTGCCGGTGTGCGCCGGATTGAGGCTGTTACGGGCCGGGTGGCCGAAGAAATGTGCTACACGCAGGAAGACCTGCTTGTCAGTCTCCGCCAGCTGTTCAACAACGCCAAGGACCTGACCGCAGCCATCCAGAAGACGGTGGAAGACAACAGCGCCCTGAAAAAACAAGTGGAAGAGTTTGTCAAGGAACACATTATGGTTATGCGTGACCGCCTTGTAGGTAAGGCAAAGGATGTAGGCGGCGTGAAACTGGTGCGCGCTGTCATCCCGGGTTCCATCTCGGCCGATGCCGTGAAAGACTTGGCGTTCCAGATTTCGCACATGCTGCCCGGACAGATGCTCTGCGTCTTGGGAAGTGCGTGCGAAGGTAAGCCGTTGCTCACGGTGATGATAGGGAAAGACCTTATTGCCGAACGCGGTTTGAATGCGGGCCAACTTGTGCGCGAAGCAGCCAAGCTCATCAAAGGCGGTGGCGGTGGCGCGCCCCATTTCGCCACGGCGGGCGGCAAAGATCCGGATGGACTCGAAGCCGCCGTCAGCAAGGTGGTAGAGTTGGCCGGATTGTAAAGACATATACTTACACAAGTGAGACAAGAACGGGCGCAGGATCTGTGGATGCTGCGCCCGTTCTTTCCGTTCGGCTGACAGAAAAAACTGTCAGCCGACTTTGTTCCGGTAAGTCGCCGGTTTGTAGGTGCAAATGGTCGGCATGCGATTTTCATCCCGGCGGTTGCCTTTCCCGAGAAGTGGCGCCCTGTCCGAAAAACCTATGGCTTTTCGCCTGTTGTTCCACTCATTTGCATTATCTTTGCAACGTAAAATAGACATAGCAACATGAGAACTTACCTAATAACTGGCGCAGCAGGCTTCATCGGCGCCAATTTCCTGAAATACATGCTGGCAACGCACGAGGATGACCGTTTCGTCGCCCTCGACCTGCTCACGTATGCCGGATATCTTGGAACGATTGCTCCTGACGTCGACAACGAACGCTGCTTCTTTGTCAAGGGCGATATTGGAGATAGGGAACTTGTTGACAGCCTGTTTGCGGAATACAAGTTCGACGTCATCGTCAATTTTGCAGCTGAGAGCCACGTAGACCGCAGTATTGAAAATCCGCAGCTCTTCCTGCAAACCAACATCCTCGGGACGCAGAATCTGCTGGACTGTGCCCGTCGCGCGTGGGTTACAGGGCGCGACGAGAGCGGGTATCCCTCTTGGCGTCGCGGCGTCCGTTTTCATCAAGTCTCGACCGACGAAGTCTACGGCAGTCTGGGTGATGAGGGTTTCTTCACCGAAGCCACGCCACTCAGTCCGCACAGTCCGTACAGCGCTTCCAAGGCCAGTGCGGACCATATCGTCTGCGCGTATCGCGACACCTACCACATGCCCGTCAGCATCACCCGCTGTTCGAACAACTACGGCCCCTATCAATTCCCCGAGAAACTCATTCCGCTCGTCATCCATAACATTTTGGAGGGAAAGAAACTCCCGGTCTACGGGCAGGGGCTCAACATCCGCGACTGGCTCTACGTGGAGGATCACTGCAAAGCCATCGACACCGTCATCAACAACGGGGAGAACGGAAGTATATATAATGTGGGCGGACACAACGAGCGGCGCAACATCGACATCGTACGCACCATCATCCGTACTGTCCATGACCTCATGGAGCAGCAGCCCGAGTATCGGATACTGCTGAAACGCCAGGAAAAAGGTGCTGACGGGCTGGTCGAGATAGCATGGATCAATGACGAACTTATCACCTATGTCAAGGACCGCCTTGGACACGACCAGCGTTACGGCATCGATCCGACGAAAATCCACGCCGATCTTGGGTGGACGCCTGAAACGACTTTCGACGAGGGTATTGTGAAGACCATCCGCTGGTATCTGGACCACCACGGCTGGGTTGAGGCTGTCTCCGGCAGCGACTACCAAGCTTATTACGAGAAAATGTATGGCAAACGCTAATGAGCGTTTGCCATGTGATTTTATGCGTTTAGTGTGTAATTTATAGCTTCAAGTGATGGGAAAGGGTGAAAGGTTGGCGTACTTTGATTTTCTTCGTGGTGTAGCGATTCTGATGGTGGTGGCCATCCATACTTATTCAGGTGGCGGGTTCGAAACGCCGATGGGTTGGCTGCGAATGTGTGTGAGGCAGGCCGTTGCTTGCGCTGTTCCTGTTTTTTTGGCTGTTTCGGGTTTCTTTCTTGCTCGCAAGGCTTTGAAGACGTGGTCCGAACGCTGGGTCTTCTGGCGCAAGCAGATACCGAAAGTCTACATACCGTGCGTGGTATGGTCCGTGCTGGCTGTGGGGCATGGTTGGGTGTTCGCGGAAAGCCTCACGACGTGGGGTGTGGTGAGAAGTCTCCTCTTTCTCGTGTTGTGCGGTTGCAGTGTATACTACTTCATCGCCCTAATTATCCAATGTTACGTGCTGCTTCCGTGGTTAACCAATGTTAAAATGGGGGGTGATTGCGAGTGCCTTTATGAGTTTTTCGTCGGTTGCGGTCGTCGATTGGTATCTTAACATAGAGGGCCATGCCGTCCCGTTGCTGATATATGCCGGCCCGTTTCCCGTTTACGGTTTTTTCTTTGTCTTAGGAGTATGGCTGTCTCGGCAACCGCGCACATACAAACTTTTTCCATTGGTGGTTTTACTGCTTTTGTCTCTTGTGTTGTCTATGTGGGAAACCAAGTGGCAGATGTCTTTTCATGGTGGAGGCATAGGTATTAAGCCATCGGCCTATTTGTATTCCGCATTTGCCGTTTTTATTCTTTTTTCACGCCGTTTGCAAGACGCATATATGGGTCGGGGTTTGGTGGCGAGGGGTGTGCAGTGGATTGGTGGGGTTTCGTTCGGCGTCTACCTTGTCCACATGAATTTCATCGGCTTTGCACCAGTTTTGTCCGGACCGGGCCGTTGGCTTGCAGGCTGGATGGTCACTACGCTTCTGACGCTGGCCTTTATTGTCGTGGTCAAGCGTTTGATGCCGCGTTTTTCTGTGAAGTATTTGGGCTTTCGTTGAGCGACTGGTAGGGTGCTCAATCGTTGCCGAACAGGCCATCGTCCGTGCTGTCGGGCCGGGGCGCGTTTTCGTCGCCCAGACTGTCCATTCCGTCGCTGCGCCCGTCGTTTCTGTCGCTGCTATTGTTTTCGCTGTCGTCGGAGTCGGACGTTTCGTCTGCCGGCCGGCGGAGCGGTTCGAGTTCTTCGATGCGGTCGACGGCGAGCGTGGTGATGCGTTTGCCCTTGGCCTTGAAGCTCTTGACGCCGATGAAGCTTTCGGCGTCGATGTCGAGCGGGTCGCGGAAAGCCTCGGCGCCGCCATAGGTGACGCGCAGGCGGGGGTAGGCCTCGTCGGTGAGCAGGATGAGGCGCGAGGCTGGGTTGTCGCCGATGAAGCTGGGATGGCGGTTGCCCGACGTGCGTTCGAAAGTGAACCGCTTGACATAGGGGAAGCCCTGCTGGTCGGCGTCGAAGAGGACGGCGGTCCAGACCGTGTGAGGCGAGAACTTTTCGATGCGCAGGATGTTGGGTTCGAAGTGGTTGTTGACGTCGAAAGTCGTGGTGTAGAACGTGCCACCCTCCAAAACGACGAGCACAAGGTCGCCGCCGTGAAACTCGCCCAGCGCCTGGCCGCGGCCGTCGTAGTTGAGGCGGTGGACGTCGTGGTCGAACCACACCTGGCGCCCGCCGAGCGTCGACTCGCCGTGCGATTTGAGCGTAATCTTGTGCACCTGATTGCGGGTGAGGAGGTTGCCGCGCGACTGGCGGCCTTTGACCATCAGGGTGCTGAAATCGTAATCGAATACTTGCTTTTTGAGCTTCGGATTTGGCTTCAAGAGCACGTGGACCACCTCGGCCTCACCGTTAGGGTTGGCCGTGAAGTAGAGCAC
>HF989222.1:59021-63146 GCA_000431275.1 Prevotella sp. CAG:755
GGTGGTGAGGTCGTATTCGCGGTCGTGCGTCACGGCCGTCACGTTGAAGCGCTTGACGTAGCTGGTGCCGTCCTTGCCGTCGCGGTAGATGACGTTGTACGTCGTGCGACTGTCGTTCTTCTTGAACACGGCGATATGGAGAAGCTCAGCTTTTTTCTTCTCGCGCCGTGAGCGCTCCGTCTCGCCGATGAACACCTTGTCGGCTACACGGGTGACTTTGTAGGTGCCGTCGCGGTAGAAGAGGATGACGTCGTCGATGTCCGAGCAGTTCTCGACGAACTCGTCTTTTTTCAGCCCGGTGCCCATGAATCCTTCGGCACGGTTCACATAGAGTTTTTCGTTGGCTTCGACCACTTTGGTGGCCTCGATGGTGTCGAAGGAGCGGAGTTCGGTGCGGCGAGGGTGGTCGGCAGCATACTTGTCGCGGATGAGTCGGAACCAGTTGCTTGTCACCTCGACCATGTTGCCCAAGTCGGCGTCGATGTGTGCTATTTCGTCTTTCATCCTCGCTATGAGCTCGTCTGCCTTGTCTTTGTTGAATTTGAGGATGCGGGCCATCTTGATTTCCATCAGGCGGAGGATGTCGTCTTTTGTAACCTCACGCACCATGCGGGGGTAATAGGGGGTCAGCCGCTCGTCGATGTGGGCGCAGGCAGAGTCCATGTCGGGCGCCTGTTCGAACTCCTTGTCTTTGTAGATGCGTTCTTCGATGAAGATGCGTTCGAGCGAGGCAAAGTGGAGGCTTTCCATAAGTTCGCCCCGGCGGATGAGGAGTTCGCGGCGCAGGAGGTCTCGCGTGCGGTCGACTGAGGCGCGGAGCACATCGCTCACAGTGAGGAAGCGGGGATGCTTGTCGTCGATGACGCAACAGTTTGGCGAGATGCTGACTTCGCAGTCGGTGAATGCGTAGAGGGCATCGATGGCTTTGTCGGAGCTGGTGCCCGGCGTGAGATGGACAAGGATTTCGACCTCGGCGGCCGTGTTGTCATCGACCTTGCGGATCTTGATTTTACCCTTCTCGTTGGCTTTCAGGATGCTTTCGATGAGCGAAGAGGTCGTTTTCCCGTAGGGTATTTCTGTGATGACGAGCGTCTTGTTGTCGAGTTTCTTGATCTTTGCACGCACCTTGACGTTGCCGCCGCGCATGCCGTCGTTGTATCGCGAGACATCGATGCTTCCGCCGGTGAGGAAGTCGGGATAGAGGTGGAAATCCTCGCCGTGGAGGTAGTGGATGGCCGCGTCGCAGATTTCGCCCAGATTATGTGGTAGTATCTTGGCCGACAGGCCGACGGCGATGCCCTCGGCGCCTTGTGCCAGAAGCAAGGGGAACTTGACGGGCAGTGTGATGGGCTCCTTGTTGCGGCCGTCGTATGAGAGCTTCCAGTCCGTTGTCTTAGGATTGAAGAGTACGTCGAGGGCAAATTTCGAGAGGCGTGCCTCGATGTAGCGTGGCGCCGCCGCCGAGTCGCCGGTCAGGATGTTGCCCCAGTTTCCCTGCGTGTCGATGAGCAGGTCTTTCTGCCCCAGTTGTACGAGAGCGTCTCCGATTGAGGCATCGCCGTGGGGATGGAACTGCATCGTGTGGCCGACGATGTTGGCCACCTTGTTGTAGCGGCCGTCGTCGAGGCGCTTCATGGCGTGGAGAATACGGCGCTGCACGGGTTTGAGGCCGTCGCCGAGGTGGGGAACGGCACGCTCGAGAATGACGTAGGAGGCATAGTCAAGGAACCACTCCTTGTACATGCCTGAGAGTTGGTGGCGCGTATTTGTGTCGCTGCCCTCATTGGGGGTGTAGTTGGAGTGGGAGTCCTGGACGTCCTGTGGGGTGTTTGTTTCTTCGCTCATCGTGTTTTCGGGGATAGGAGGGAGTGGGCAGGCGTCGCCTGCGGTTGCCACTCCTTGCAAAATTACGATTTTCCGCCCGTATGGCCAAACGTCGCCGCATGGCGGCGCTCCGTTGCGCCCGGATGTGCTGTTCTTCCTGTCAGTCGCCCTGTTTTTCCTGTCAGTTATTTAGAAAATCCTGCCAGTCGTTTTGGTTTTTCAGCCATAGCGTTCGTCTGGCTTGACAGGTTACCGGATTTTTGGGATTTTTGCTGAAATACTTAATGGGTGCTTTTTCAGAGATTTCTCTCTTTTCATGCCCAATGTCCAACAGGGGAAAAGAAAGGGGAGGGAGCGCCTGACAGGCGTTCAGTCGGCCTTGACGACGATGATGTCGTGCAGGTCTGTGGTGTAGCAAGGTGAGCGGTGTTCGCGCCGCACGTTCTGCATCACGTCTCCTTGTAAGGCCACGCGTACGGCGTCGCGTCCGTTTTTCTGGCGAATCTGGTCGAGGGTGTTGAGCAGGCGGCGCTGTTTCTCGCGGTCGACGGTGTCGAACAACAGTCCTTGGACGCCGCCTGATATGATGTCGGTGAGCGTGACTCCGGCTTTTTTGTAGCCGTAGCCCGGGCGGAAGATGGTTCGCAGACATCGGTCTGCTGCGGCTACGAGTTCGCGCAGGTCGCTGGTGGCTATGTCAAGGCGTTCCGACGCCTCGTTGGCATACTGTGGGAGGTCTGGCCGGAAACGGTTGGTGCGGATGTAGACGCTCACACAGGCTGCGGCGGTCTGCTCCTTGCGTAGGCGCCGGCAGCAAGAGGCTGCAAAATCGGCTACGAGCGAACGCAGTGTTTCGAGGTCGTAGACCGGGTCTCGAAACGAGCGTGACGACGTGAGGGACTGGCGTGGCTGGCGCACTTCGAGGGGCAGGCAGGTCTCACCACGCAGCTCGCGCCACGTCTGGACTCCCGGCAGGGCCATCGTGCGGCGCACGCGCTCTTCACGCCACAGGGTGAAGTCGTACGCTGTCCGCACTCCGGCCTGCCGGAGGTGTTCGAGGTGCCGCCGGCCGATGCCCCATACGTCTGCAATGTCGAAGAGGCGGACGGCGCGGTCACGCTTCTCCTCACTGTCGATGAGGCAGCAGCCATGATATCCTGGATAGCGCTTGGCGAAACGGCTGGCCATCTTGGCCAGCGTTTTGTTCGGGGCGATGCCGAGGCTGACAGGAATGCCTGTGCCGCGGGTGACATGGGCTGCCAGTTCGCGGCCGAAAGCCGCCACATCGCTGATGCCGCTGAGGTCAATGAAGCATTCGTCGACCGAATAGACCTCGATGTGCGGAGCTCTGCGGCGGATGAGCGACATGACGCGCCGCGACATGTCGCCGTAGAGCGCCATGTTTGACGAACTGACGGTGACGGTACCAGCCTCGACCATGCCTTTGATACGGAAGAAAGGGACGCCCATGGCTATGCCGAGTGCCTTGGCCTCGTTACTGCGCGCGATGACACAGCCGTCGTTGTTCGACAAGACGACGACGGGTTTGCCGATGAGCTGAGGGCGGAATACACGCTCACAGCTGACGAAGAAGTTGTTACAGTCGATGAGACCGATCATGAGGGCGGCGGTGGACACGATGGATGACGTAGGTGACCACTCCCCATACGTCGAAGCGGTCGCCTTCGGCTACGGTGATGGGCGCATAAGCGGGATTGGCGGGCCGCAGGGTGACGCTGTCGTCGTGGAGCTCGACGAACTTGACGGTGAACTCTCCGTTAATGACGCAGACAGCCATGTCGCCGTCGTGTACTTCTAAGAGTTTGTCAACCACGAGGATGTCGCCCTCGCTGACACCTGCTCCTTCCATGGAGTCGCCCTCGACACGGGCGTAGAAAGTGGATTCGGGATGGCGGACAAGGTCTCGGTTGAGATCGATGGCACAGTCCATGTATTCTTGTGCCGGCGAGGGGAAGCCCGCTTTCACGCCGCCGTCGGCATAGGGGAGCTCGCGTGCGGTGCTGTCGTCGATGTGGTGGATGGTGAGGTCTGCCATGGTTTGTCGGTGTGGTATAAAAAAACTGTTGAGAATCCCCGCCCGGATTTCTCAACAGCCTGATGGCGGGCGGTGGCCCGCCTTCTGTATGGGTTTTCTGCCTTCGTCGCGTCCCTGATTGCCTACGGGGACTTGGGGCGTCAGTATGTGGTGCGAAGATATGAAAGATTATCGAACTTTCAAAGAGGATTTTCTAAAACTTGTAGAATTTGCAGAATGGTATAAAGATTATATAGAGTCAACAA
>HF989223.1:0-10800 GCA_000431275.1 Prevotella sp. CAG:755
GAATTCTGTTGCATTTGCAAGTTGAATTCAGCAAATAAAAAGGGCGGGAGCCTCCGATGCTACCGGTTGGCTCCCGCCTTTTGTTTCTCGCTTATTTCGTGGCCGGGAGCATTGTCACAGTCACGCAGTTGCCCTGTTTGAGTACCACATCGCGCACAAAGGCCTGCACGTCGGCGGAAGTAATGGCCTCGACGGTCTCCTTGAAGCCCGTCACGGGGTCAACGTCCCATTCCACGGTCTCCTTGGCGGCGTTCTGCCAGTAAGCGTTCAGCCGCTGGCTGTCGTCGTAGGTTTTGAGTTCGTACTTCTTCACCTTGTCGAGTTCCTCGGCGGTCACGCCGTTCTTGGCGATGTCGTCGAGGTCCTGCCGCATGAGCAGGAGGGCCGAATCGGCTTTCTCAGGCTTGACGGGGCAAACGATAAAGACGGTATAGCGGTCGTCAGCGGCACGGTTGACGCTGCCCATGGCCTGCACGGTGTAGGCCATGCCGCCTTTCTCGCGGATGCTTTCGAGGTAGCGCGCCGTGAGCACCTGACCGAGCGTCTGGGCGACGAGGCTGTTCTTCAAGGTGACCTCCTCCTTGCCCGTCCATAACTGCCCGATGAAGGACTGCGGCGTTTCCATCTGGCGGGTGAAGCGGTTGTCGTGCACACCGGTGACTTGGTTCACCTTGCGGTCGGTCCAGGTCTCACGCTCCCCGACGCCGGGCAGCGAGGCGATGTATTGCTCCGTATAGGCACGGAGGCTGTCGACGTTGAAAGCGCCGGTGAAGAAGAAGTCGAAGTCGCCGGCCGAAGCGAAGCGCTCGCGGTAGATCTGCTTGACGCCGTCGTAGGTCACTTGGTCAAGGTCGCTGAGCGTGAGGCGCTGCCGGCGCGGATGGTGGCCGAAGAGGGTGGCCTGGATGCTGTCGCTCCACGCCAGCTGGGGGTTCTTGTCGGCGTTTTCGAGCTCCGAGCGCTTGAAGGCGACGGCGTTGTTGAAGCCGTCGGGGTCGTCGGCCGGCCCCTGGAAGCGCAGGTAGGTCAGTTCGAAGAGGGTGCGCAGGTCCTTGGGCGTGGCCGACCCGCTGAGGTTATCGGTCAGGTAGCCGAGCGACGGGCTGACGCTCACCTGCTTGCCGGCCAGCTTTTTCATCAGTTCGGTGGCGGTGAAGGAGCCGACGCCGGTCGCGCTCATCGCGTCGTCGAAGAATTTAAGGTTGGCGAGGTCCTTGTCCTCCACCTTCGACGAGCCGCCCTTGCTGACGGCCGACAGGAGCACCTCGCTGTCGTTGAAATCGGTCTGGCGATAGAAGACACGCGCGCCGTTCGAGAGGGTCCAACAGGTGTAGCCGTGCACCGAAGGCGTCTCGCTGACGATTTTTCCGGGCTTGGGAAGCGAGGCGACGAGGGGGTCGGTGTTCACGCTGTCCACATAGGCCGTGAGCGGAGCCGAAGCGGCTGCATCGACAGCAGCCCTGAACGCGTCGGCAGTCGGAACGGTTGTTCCTTCGGCCTCGGGATACATGGCCAAGAGCACGAAGTTAGTGTCGGTGCGGGCTACAAGCTGTCCGAACAGTTCACTTGCTGCAGCGGCGGGCAGTACAGGCGTCAGGCGCTTCATCAAGTTGAACTCGTCGGCCACGGAGGGGATGGGCTCGTTGTCAAGGAAATTGTCGACGTACTGCTGCGTGTAAAACGCGTTATACTGCTTCGTGCGGTTCGTGTAGACTTCTTCAAGCTGGCTCATGAGCTCATCACGCATACGGCCGTACTCTGTGTCGGTGAAGCCGAAGCGACGGGCGCGCACCACATCCTGCATAGCAGCACGCAACGCTGCGGTGTCCTGGCCGGGTTTAGGCACAACTATAAGTTCGACGGCTGCCTTGGTTTTCGAGAGCAGATAGTCGGTGTAGCGCACCATAGCGCCAAGATACGGACAGTCTGGTTTCGTACTCTGCTCGTTGAAACGGGCGTTCATCATGCCACAAGCCACGTTTTGAAGATACTGTATGCCGGCGTAGGCGACGGAATTCTTCAACGAATCGGGGAAAACCTCGCTCTTGAAGAAAATGTCAATGATTCCTTGCTGCACCTCCTTGTCCTTGTCAACGACATAAATGGGCGTGTCATTGTCGGGAACAGGATAAGTCTCGTATTTGGCAGCGTTCTCGGGCATGGGGAGAGAACCGAAGATGCGTTCAATTGAAGCCTCAACTTTGTCAGGGTCGATATCGCCGACGACGATAACGCCCTGCAAGTCTGGGCGGTACCATTTCTTATAGTAAGCGCGGAGCGCCTCGGGCTTGAAGTTGTCGATGACAGACATCAGACCGATTGGCATGCGCTTACCGTAACGCGAACCGGGATAAAGGGTTTCGAGGTTGCGCTCGAAAATCCGCTGTGAGGCCGACGAACGCAGGCGCCACTCCTCACGGATAACACCACGTTCCTTGTCAATTTCCTTGGGGTCGAGAGTGAGACCGCCAGCCCAGTCGCGAAGGATAAGGAGACAGGAGTCGACAGTCTGCTCACGGCCGACAGGGACATCGTCGATGTTATAGACAGTCTCGTCGGTCGAGGTAAAAGCGTTAAGATTGACTCCAAACTTCACGCCGATGCTTTCGCAATACTTGATAAGGTCGTTGCCCTTAAAATTGTCCGTGCCATTGAAACACATGTGTTCGAGAAAGTGAGCCAAGCCGCGCTGCGACTCATCCTCCTGCACCGACCCGACGCGCTGGGCGATGTAAAAGTGTGCCCGCCCCTCTGGCAGGGCGTTGTGGCGGATGTAGTAAGTCAGGCCGTTGGACAGCGTGCCCACACGCACCGCCGTGTCGACAGGCAGGTTCATGCCCTGTGCCGACACCCTGGCAGGCATCAACAGGGCTGCGCCTGCCAACACCGCGAGTAAAACTGCTTTTTTCATTCTTTACGTAAACTTTGATATTCTGGGGCAAAGGTAAGTTTTTTTTTTGACTTCGCTGCTGTAAACAAAGGGGTTAGCACGCACAACCGTCACGCCCGGACAAATTCGCCGCCCGCAACCAATCACCCCCGGGCGAACAAGGCGAAGAACAGATGTACAGCTACGGACAACGGGAGGAGTGACAGAAACAACGGTCAGGGCGACGAAAAACACGGAAACCGTGACAAAATACGCTCCACGGCATGAAACAAACATTCGGATGCCGAACGGAAGTCCGTCAGCTGAGACAAGAAAAGCCGCAAGCTCCCCAGACAACATCATCGGGAGCCCTCACAGACCGTCACAAACTGGCAGCAACCTGAATCAAAAAAGACCGGGGCATTCCCTCGTCTGGAATGTCCCGGTCCCTAACTTCTGTCCGTCTGGACTGGCCATGAAACGTGATCAATGGCGCTGACGACGCACGCTGTATGTGGCCCCGCTACGCGAGGAGCGCGACCGCTTCTGCTCGACTGCGGCCGGCTTTTTGTCTTTGGCCGCTGACGAAGCAGCTGAGCCACGCGACGAACCGCGACGGCGCGGCGTGCGGGTGCGGCTTGCCTTCTTCTTCGGCTCGTCGGCAGTTACGGAATCCTCAGCTGCCGGCGCGACAGAATCCTGCCCCCAGACGTGTTTCTGGAAATCGGCTATCTGTTTCTCAATGCGGTTCTGCTCCTTCACGAGCGCCGAGTCAGTAGTGCAATAGTTGGCAAGTACGCGGTCTTGCAGGTTGGTCGTTTTATAGATCTTGCCCTCGTAACGATTCAGCGTAAAGTAGTCGTCAGCCGAAAGGGTCGCCGCGTTATTCAGGCTACTGCCCATCAACGACAACTTAGCCAAGAAGGGCGCCACCTCGTCATACTTCACCCAGAACATGGGATACTGCGTACCCTCGCCACCCCACTCGTCTGCACGTTTGAGCACGGGGCATAACGCCGTAACCTGCGTGCGAAACGAAGCGGTGCGCTGGTCGTAATAAGCACTCTCCTTGACAAAATAGACCTTGACTTCCTCACTCGGGAGGTCGGTATCGTTCACACGCATGCGACCATCTTTCGACTCATAGAAGATTTGGTAACGGTCCATAATCTCCTTGGCTTTCACACGATTGCTTTCGGAAAAATCCTCATTGCCGTCAAGGTTATAGTTGTAGGCATTGATTTGCCCACGAAGCAGGAGCTTGAACAGGTAAGTAAAGAGGTTTTCGCGGTCGGCGGTCGGACGCGTCGGATAGTAGAGCACCGCATTCGCATCTTTGGTCAAGTCTATTGAACGATAGACATCGCGACGCCAAGCGGCGTCTGTGGGCATAGCCTGCGCCGTAGGAAATTCGCGTGCGGAACTGGCCGTCGGCGTCGCGGCGGTCTTTTCCTTAGCCTTGGCTTCCCTCAGGCGAGCCGGCGGTTGGGCCGTAACGGCGAGGGTAGCGAGACAGAGCAGACTGAGTATGAGGCGTTTCATTGCGTATAGTTATGATTATTGTTATCAATATGTGCGTCACTCCCATCAGTTAATAATAACCTCGACGGGGTTAGGCAGCGTTCTTTCGATGCCGTCCGGCCCTATGGCCCGTATTTTCGAAATATAGAAACGCTGTCCGCGACGTAACGAACGAATAAGGTTACGCTGTGCGTCGGTGAAGTTAGCACCATTAGAGTTCTCCGGACGTGCATTCCCCATAGTGTCGAAGAATACAGCCTCGAAGCCCAGCACGCGGAACGGTATGTCGAGAAGGCCGTCATCGATAGCGGCTCCGATACCTGGCGCACCGAGAATTGCAGCTTTGGCGATGCGTCCGCCCCTCGAACGGTCGTCACCGACGATGATGTAGGCCGTCGGGTCGGGAAGCTTACGCACCTTGAACGTAAAGGAACCCATGGTCTGCGTCCGACCACCCACAACGCCGGTCACGTTGAACGTCACGTCCTGCCCTACGGCAGCGGGGCGGGCAATGAAACTACCGTTGCCGCGCGGGATGAGCGTTCCACCGGTCATTGAGACACTTATCTTATTGGCCGGTACGCCGGAAGCCGACACACTGATTGGATTGTCGAAACCAGCATAGAGCACATTCATCAGGTCGGCTGCGACGGTGGCTCCCGTGGGCGGCGCGATCACATTATATTTCTGCGTGAACGGGCGGCGGATCAGATCACCTTCAGGATTCGGCATCTGAATGTAACCGGAGAAAGAGTATTCACCAGGAGCGCCAACGCTGAAACTGTAACTGCCATCCGACGAAATGCGACGGCCGTTGACGTAAATCTCGGGGCGTTGCGTGGTGTCGACAGCGGCCATGATGATCTGCGAACGGAACTGCTGTCCCGGGAAGAGTGTCGTGGCCTCAGGGATGACGTAGGCGTTGACTTGATTGACGCGGATGTCTTTCACATCCACGTTGGCCACAAGTGTATGAAGCACCTCGCCCTCGGCGTAACGGACATCGTTCTGCAATTTGGTCAAGAGCGTAATGGCGGCCGCGGCGGGCATGTTGTCGAACATGGCTTCCTGCCAGTTTTTTCCAATAAGGCGCTGGCTTCGAGGAACTTCCGTGCTGAGGTTCGAGGCGATCGTGGCGCGCTGGCGGGGATCTGTCACCATCTGCATTATCCTTGCGCGATAGCTGTTGATGGCTTCATAAAGTTTCTGCCCTTGTCCGCGCACAGGGCGTAGCATCACTTCATCGGCAGCTTCGAGATCGTCGCGATGCTCCAAGTTTGTAGGGTCTGCGTTGTCGCCGTCGGCCTCACGGGCAATGGCCAGTTTAAGCTGCTCGGCGAAGTTGTAAAGCGAGTCGGACATCTGCTTGACTTGACGGGCCTTGTCAAACCATGCCTTGACCTTGGCGGGATTGCTACGAAGTTGCTCCTCAAAGTCGTCAAAGACGCGCTGATTTTCCTTCATTGCATTGCCCGTCGTGCGGCGCAGGCTCTCCTCGACAAGAGCGAAGCCGTTGAGCACGTCGCTCGACACGTTAAGCGCCAGCATAGCCAACAGAACGATGTACATCAAGTTGATCATCTTCTGTCGGGGCGATACCGGTCTTTTCTTTACTCCCATGGATTGCTGTTTACGGAGTTGGATTATTCAGCCGCGGCAACCGAACCGGCGGCATTCTTCATGTTGACGGTCAAGGCTTTAATCATGCGGCCATAAACGCCGTTAAGCGCTTCGATCTGTTCGGCCAGACGGCGTGTCTGCTCGTTAATCTGGTCGATCGTACCCACCTGCGAGCTGACAGCTTTAAGTTGCAGTTCATAGATACGATTGATGCCGGTCAGGGTGCGGTTGAGCATTTCCATCTCCTCGCTGTCGCGGGTGAGCCGGGCACTCTGTTCGTCGACTTTGGTGAGCGTCTCCGTCAGTGTCTGTAACTTGGCGATGTAATCCTGCGTGGCCTCTTCCATTTCGGGCGAAAGGACAGCTTGGGCACGACGCAGAAGCTCATCGTTGGCCGTGCGGATGATGGCGGCAAGCTGTTCGGCATCGACTGTCGGTCCGACATTGACAGCCGTCGTTGCGGCGACGGTTCCAGTCGCCATGCCGCCAGAATCTTTCGCTGTGACTGGGATTTCGTCCGCTGCGACGCTTTGGCCTGTCGCCGTGGCCGTTCCGACCGAACCGACGATGACGGTTCCACCACCTGCGACCGGCACTCCGCCTGCCGCAACGTCGGAACTGGCAGGAGAACCGACCGCCACGCGCTGCCTCTCCTCCTCTTCCTCGATATGCCGGGCGATTTCTTCGTCCGTTTCATAGTCGAGAGGCAGTTCCTTTCCATCTTCCGTCTTGTCGAAAGGACGGTCGAACGCCGACAAGAAGAACACGACTACCTCCGTGCCCATACCGATGAACAGGAGGGTATGTCCACCGGGCAGGTAAGTCAGTTTGAACAATGCACCGAGGATAACGATGGCGGCTCCCCAGCTGTATGCGTAGTTAAGGAACGTCTGTCCGGGCACACTGTCCATCCAGTGTTGCAAGCGGACAACGATATTTATCTTTGCTGGCATAATATCTGGTCTTTATGAGTTGGTGTTCGTGTCACTTATTCCGGCTGGTGCCCGTAGCCAACGAGCGGACGCAACGGAAACCGATGTAAGAGCGGGGCTGGTTCTGATATTCCCAAGTGCGCCATGCCGATCGGATGTAAGAGATGGGGTCTTTCCACGAGCCGCCTCGGACGCTCTTGCGTTTGAGGACATAGGGATCCTCAACGGCTGCGTGGTACGTGAGTTCGGGGTTGAGGTCGCTCATCGCCGAGACGCCCGCTTCGGTATAGACCGTACTTGTCCACTCGGCGACATTGCCGGCCATATCGAAGAGACCATTCGAATTGGCACCGTAGATGCCCGTCTGCGAAGTGATGAGGTTGCCATCCTGCGTATAATTGCCTTCATCAGGCTTGAAGTTGGCAAAGAAGCATCCCTTCTCGTTTTTCACCTCGACGGAATTGCCCCAAGGAAAAGGGTAACCTTCACGGCCGCGGGCAGCAAACTCCCACTCGATCTCGGTCGGCAGACGGTAGCGCTGTATCTGCCGGGCCGCACTGCCCAGCCCGCGCAAAAGATAGTCGGTTCGCCAGGCACAAAAAGCGTTGGCTTGCTCCCATGTCACACCGACCACAGGATAATCGTTATACGTAGAGCTCGAAAAATAAAGCTTCATGTATGCCTCATTATGGGCGTTGGGAAAATCGTTCACCCAACACGTCGTGTCAGGATATACATTGACGATATATGTGTTGAGGAAATCGTAAAGGCTGGACAAGGGACGGGTGATCGTCTCACGGACGATGTTTCCGTTGTCGTCGATATAAGCCGTATCCTTGGATATCATGACTTGCTCGTCGGGATCGACAGCTACGTCGGTGTTCAGGTTGCGTTCCTTAGGGTCGAGCCGGTATTTCCGGAGGGCGGCTTTCTCGTAATCAAATATCTCGTAACGATAATTAAGTTGCTTCACATCGAGCATTTTGGCGCCCGTGATGGGATGGGTGTAATAGACGCTATTGATGGCACGCTCCTCGTCTTCCGTCGGCTTACGGGGAAGAGGCTTCGACCAGTTGAGGTGAGGCGTGACGGGATCTCCGTAACGGTCCTCTGTGATTTTATAAGTCTCATCGCCGCCATAAGAAGGGTCAGCCAGCCGCTCACGGATAATGGAATCCCTGACCCACATGACAAACTGCCTGTACATTGAATTTGTCACTTCGGTCTGATCCATCCAGAAACCGTCCACAGAGATTTCCTTGGCTGGCATCACCGTCCCCCACAGGGTATCCGGGCTGTCTAATCCGGTTTTCAAATATCCCCGTTTCACCTGCACCATGCCATAGGGTGTCGGTTCGGTGAACGAGCTGCTACGCTGCCCCGTTACCTCACCGCCACCACCCGTAGCCATGCTCTTCCCACCCAGGCAGGAAGTAAGCACGGCACATGCCAATATGAGGTAGAACAGAGGCTTGTGGTATTTGTTCATATCATCGAAGTTTTATAAGAATCGTACGCTTTTATGTTTGTTCTTTCCTTTCTTGCCGAGGTTCAAGTCCAGGCGATAAGCCATCGTAATCTCGTGGAAGCCGGCCTGCAAGCCCAAACCGGACGTGTTGGCCTCGTAGGAATAGCTTAGGTCGACGCCATGAAACATGCCGCCAACGAAGAGCATCACCGAATGGCTGGGACTGTAACCTGCCCCGCCGTAAATCTGTTTCTTGTCGTTGGAATAAGACAGCCGGGCGGTTATGTCGGCCCGGAAGTCTGTCCCGTCGTAACGCATCATGACAGACGGCGTCACATTAAATAACGGATTACGCATCCTTATATTGTATCCCGCCGTAAAATTGTAAAGCGGATCGATGCTCAACTCATTCGTTTCGCCGATCAGGATGGTCGGAGCGGTCAGGTGGAGCACCGACACCGCGGCATAGAGCGGCCCACGCGCATAATAAAGACCGGCCGAGGCATCGAACTTAGAGCCCGAGACATTGCCACTGGGTATGGCGGGGTCGCCAGTCTCACCGGGATCGGCGCCCGAACCGTCGATTGCCTCATTGAGCATGTCGGCCTCGACGCCAATACTGAGCACACCTCCGAACAGGGGCTGATGGTAGGCATACTGCAAGGCGAAACGCTTATGCGAGAAGAGGCCGATCTCGTCATTCTGAAAGAGAGCGCCGACGCCATGTCGTGTCTTTCCGATAGCAAAGGCCATGTTGGCACCTGCATACATCGTTCCGCCCGCATCGTCGAAGCCCCCGGCACCCATCATGTAGGCCGCGTTAATCGTAAGTTGGGGCGAGCGCCCCACAGCCGCCGGATTAAACTGTGTTTCAAGTTGCCAATAATGACTGAACGCCGGGTCATACTGCGCACGTGCCGTCCCGACCACCACACACAGCGCGAAGCAGACAATCAGACGGACCAACCCGCGAGGGCAGGCCGCCATCGGACGGCGTTGGAACAATAGTACCATGTTTTGACTAACGTGACGGACGGACTGTTTATTGTGCCGGTATTGAAAATCGGCGAAAAGGGGCACACCTTCACCCGGACTATGACATCCGGCAAGGCTGCGCCCCTTTCATAAGGCTTTGGCTCGCTTTCTCCGTACGGCGAAGCGTCAATACTCGTCCTCGTTGAAAAGAAAGTCTTCCTTTGTGGGATAATCCGGCCAGACGTCTTCGATTGTCTCGTATATTTCCCCTTCTTCTTCCAGTTCTTGGAGATTTTCGATCACTTCCATCGGCGCTCCGGAACGGGTGGCGTAATCAATCAACTCTTCTTTTGTGGCGGGCCAAGGAGCGTCCTCCAATTTCGACGCTAATTCTAATGTCCAGTACATAGTATTTATGTGATTAGAAACCGTTTTTCAAATTTGCGGCAAAAATACTATTTTTCCTGTCACAGCGTATAAATCAGCGAGAAATTTCTTTGGACGTTCCTGAAATAGTGCAAAAAAGAAGCATGTTTCTTTTGAGATACACATTATTATATATTAAGTTCCCTCCTCGTCACGGTATAAACGTCAGCCGGCGCTCCGGATTTCACAGACCTATTCCGCACCGGGGCAAGCCTGCTGTCGAGTTTCAAGCTGAACGACCCGTTCCTCCTGTCAGCCATCTAGAATTTTCTGTCAGCCAACTTGTTTTTCCGGTCAGTACTCCCGCCCGGATATATCGGGCACATAAGCCATCGGGCGCGCTGCACGACCCGCCACCACGCTGCATTCGTCGGCACGCGCCAGCCGCCTCAAACCATTCATTCCGTGAGTGTCAGGCTGCATCGAAACCCGAGGCCTGGCGGCTGGCCGGATGTACAGATTCGTAACCTGCCTCGAACTCCTTCGCCGGAGGCGTGATATAAGGGATCGGCCACGAAATTCCCCATTAAACCTTTTAGCATGAGCCATCCTCCCCCCGACCAGCTTGTTGCGGAGGGCATAGCCTTGGAGGAAGGCAGGAAGCGTCATGATGAGCGTGTGACCATCGCAGGCAGCTGATCCGTTGCCATAAGTAAGGGGCATAAACAGGATTCATGCTGGCAAGGGCTTGCGTCATATAGCAATAGGGATGAGCGGTACGGAACGGGGACAGCCGGCCCGTCCTTGCTTTTTCTTATCCTGCACCCCCGGAAACTCCGTCTTCCTTTCTGACATGATTTCCGAAGGACGGCAGAGGCCGATATGTCTTTTCGGCACAACCGGCAAGCATATTCAGACGACGAGCCAAGGCAAAAAAGTAGCTGGACAGACGGTTCAGGTAGTCCTGTGCCGCAAGCGTGGCCGGCACAGGGAGCAGGGCGCACACGCGACGCTCTGCCCGGCGACAGATGGTGCGGCAGACGTGTGCG
>HF989223.1:10827-49956 GCA_000431275.1 Prevotella sp. CAG:755
GCGCGACAGGCAGCCTCACTTCCCGACGGCAGAACAAAGGCCCGCACACAGGGCGAGGCAGCAAGCAAGCGGCGGCTCTCTGCCAACCAGCGGGCGGACGCTTCGGCAACCCACGGCGCAACTTCGGCATCGGGCTGAGCAAGAAGACCGCCAACCCCGAACAGTTCGCGCTGGATGGTAAGGAGATCGTGGCAAAGCGACTCATCGGAGACAGCGGCAAGCAAGAGGCCCACGTGGCTGTTGAGCTCGTCAACTGTACCGTAGGCCTCAACGCGGGCATCGGCTTTCGGGACGAGACTTCCGTCGGTCAGCGATGTGAGAGCAAAGTCAGACTGCGTCGAAGAATTGGCTTTCATTTTCTTAAAAGTTTACGAGATAATGCTGTGGGTTTAACTTAGGATGCAGGAAGATGATTCCAAGATCATAGAGGTCGAACGTGACAGTCGCGCGGGGATGGCGACACGCGGCCTTCCACTGCGCCATGCGGCGTCGACTCCGATGGATGCCTTCGAATACGGCTACCGCCTGGTCGGGTGCCTGGGCCGCAAAAGTCTCGAAAAGTGATTGCACAGCCTCAGGACGACGGGCGAAAAGCATGTCATAGTGCTTCCCATCAGGCAAATCGCCGCACCCGATTTCGTCAATACGGGCACGACGACAACCAGCTACGACATAATGCCGCGTCATGCCGACCATGTCGCCCCAAAGTGCGACATGGCTCGGTTGCACGTCATTGACAAGACGCAGAATGAGCCGGTCGAGCCGCTCCGATTGCCCGCAAGCCTTAGTCCGCCGCAACGCCGCCAACGGACGGTAAGCATAAAACTCGCCGCGTTCATAGAACACGCGTGTGATAAGCTGGAAGGCGAACGGAGAGTGAACCCCGTAGCCACGCCGGTAGCGAAAACGGCATACCCATACGACAGGGCGCCACAGCGAATGGGGATCGAACCTTTTCATAGGAGCGAATGTAACACTTTTTTGCCACATGGGAGAACGCATGACCGGCTTATTCAAATTTCTTGCACTGGCAAAGACTGGAACTTCTGTGTACAACACTTCATAAATACGGACAAAATTGACAAACATAGATTACAATAAACTTATCAAAGTATCAAAACATGTTATAAAGCATATTTTTTAGGCCACATATCCTTGCAGCTTTCGGGGAACTGCGTATCTTTGCACTGTGTTTTTCATAGTATTAGATTTAAGGTTTACAAAGGTTGGGATACAGCGGTATCCCTTTTTTTATATACCTTAGCGAAAACATGCCAAAAATTACCAATAATTCCATGCCCTTGCCTCATTTTACCAGATCAACGGCTCTAAATACATATTCTCCTTGTCTTGAAACTATCGTACCGGCAAGCGAGCATGCAGAAGCGCCCAAGAAATTGCAAAGTATAATTTGCAATTTACAAAATCCGCGAACACTTTCACCCATCATACATCGCGAAAGACAGAACAGTTGACGATAAAAAACAGGCGCAGTGACTGTTCATTCAATCACTGCGCCTGTTTTTAGGAACGGTCTGACAGTCTTTCGACACAAGACAAAAAGAACTTCTGCCTAAGCGGTTTGTCCCACAGGACGTCTATGGTTTTCCTCGGAAACTATGCGGACCGAATTTGAAAAAGCCGAATGGTCAATGGACGTCTTCGGCGTGCTCACGGAAAGCAGCCTCCTCGGCAGCCCGGATTATGGATTCGCGGTCGGGTGTGGCCGCCGGTACTTTTTCCGCATCGGCCTGTCGTCTCCGTCGCTGCGGTTTCTTTTGCTCGCTGGCAGCTACTACCGGCATGGTGGCTGTGGTTTCTTGCTGCGTCTTTGGCGTTTCAGCTTTCTTGCGACGCCGGCGACGCGAAGGCTTGGCAGAATCTGCTTGTTGAAGGGTTGAAGACGCCGGTTGCGCTGCAGCTTCAGCCTCAGCAGCCTGTTTGATATGTAAGTCGCGGGCTGCCAGCACTCGATTAGCGAACTTGGCGTCACGACGAATGCGGTCCAAAGCCTCCTTGGCGGCATTCTGCTGACTCTCTTTCTTAGAATAACCCTCACCACGACCAGCAGGAATACGTTCAAGGATAACCTCGCTTCGGAACACCGGACTGTTGCTCCCTTCGACTGTCTCGTCTTTCAAGGGAAAGACAACGCTCACCTTGTTCTTCTGGCACCACTCGATCAACTTGCTCTTGAAGTTCACCTCATGACGAGCCATGCTACTGAGGTCGACATACTTACCCAACACGCGGTGACGGAAAAACCAGAGACAGCGTCCGAAGCCTTGGTCAAGATATACGGCACCAACCAAAGCCTCAAAGGCGTTCCCATACATATAATTATTGTGCGCCGAGGCACTGTTTGCCACGCTCCGCACCAAGCGATCGAGCTTCATTTCGATAGCCACGCGATTAAGGGTCTCGCGTTGCACGACTTTGCTCCGCGTAGTGGTGAGAAAGCCTTCGTCCTTGCGCACGAACTGTCGGTAAACAATATCACTCACAACAGTTTCCAAGACTGCATCGCCAAGGAACTCCAACCGCTCATTGTTCAGCGCAAGCCCTTGTTTGGTACGATAGACTTGTGACTTGTGCGTCAGGGCAATCTTGTAGTAGTCAATACGTTTCGGGTAAAAGCCCAAGATTCTGTACAAACACGAATAAAGCTCCTTATCCTTACGGAAGAGGAGCTTTATCCGGTCGAAAAGATTATTCATCATACCGACACGTGAAGTAACAATTACTCAGCGTATTTCTTCATAATGCAGCAAGCATTGTGTCCGCCGAAACCGAACGTGTTGCTCAACGCTGCGCGCACCGTACGTTTCTGCGCTTTACCGAAAGTAAAGTTCAGATTGTAATCGATGTTCTCATCGTTATCTCCTTCCACGTGATTGATGGTGGGGGGAACGATATCGTTCTGCACAGCAAGAACACAAACCATGGCTTCCACGGCACCGGCTGCACCGAGCAGGTGACCTGTCATTGACTTCGTCGAGCTGATATTGAGTTTGTAAGCATGCTCGCCGAAGAGCGCTTTGATTGCTTTTTCTTCTGAAATGTCACCAACTGGGGTCGACGTTCCGTGCACATTGATATAGTCAATGTCTTCCGGGGCCATGCCTGCATCTTCCAATGCGTTCTGCATCACAAGCCGCGCGCCCAAACCTTCGGGATGAGAGGCGGTGATGTGGTGGGCATCGGCAGACATACCGACACCCGCAACTTCGCAATAGATTTTAGCTCCACGTGCCTTTGCATGTTCGAGTTCCTCTAAAATCAAACAAGCGGCACCTTCACCCAAGACGAAACCGTCACGGCTGGCGCTGAAAGGACGCGACGCATGTTGCGGATCATCATTACGGGTCGACAAAGCGTGCATAGCGTTGAAGCCGCCTACGCCTGCTGGCCAGATCGCAGCTTCAGCACCCCCCGTCACCATCATGTCGGCTTTGCCCAAACGGATAAGGTTGAATGCGTCTGCTAAGGCATTGGTCGACGAAGCACAAGCCGACGTGGTCGTAAAGTTAGGACCATGAAAACCGTAGTTTATGGCTATCTGTCCCGACGCTATATCGGCTATCATCTTCGGGATGAAAAACGGATTGTACTTCGGCCCCATCGTGTCGCCGTTTACGGCATAATTGCCTGCCTCCTCCTCAAAAGTGTGGAGGCCGCCGATACCGACACCGAGCACCACGCCTATGCGGTTTCTGTCCACCTTCTCCAAATCGACGTTACAGTCTTTCACGGCTTCCATGGCGGCTACTACGGCATACTGCTCGTAGAGGTCCATCTTGCGTGCTTCCTTTCGGTCGATAAAGTCAGTTACTTTGAAGCCCTTGACTTCGCAAGCAAACTGGGTTTTGAACTTTGACGCATCGAAGTGGGTAATCGGTCCGGCTCCGCTCACGCCTTTAAGCAGGTTTTCCCACGACTCGGGAGCCGTGTTACCTACCGGCGTCAGTGCACCCATTCCGGTTACAACTACTCTTTTTAATTCCATGTCTTTATGAAAGAGGAGGAAAGTCCTGCGTCAATTATTTCGTTTTCTCTTCGATGTAAGCGATGGCGTCGCCGACAGTCTGGATCTTTTCAGCCTGATCGTCGGGAATTTGAATCTTGAATTCTTTCTCGAACTCCATGATCAGCTCAACGGTGTCCAAAGAATCTGCACCCAAGTCGTTCGAGAAGCTTGCTTCGTTCTTCACTTCGGCTTCGTCAACACTCAGTTTGTCTACAATGATTTGCTTTACTTTTGCTTCGATATCAGACATAATCGGTAAATTTAAGTGATTAGTAACTTCGATAGATTTATATTCTTTTCCGGTTGCAAAAATAGTCCATATATTCAAAACTAACAAGGATTTCCGTGAAAAAAGCGCGAATTATTGCACAAAAGTTTGTTTGGTGTGCGCCGGAGTTCTTATGCCGTCTTGGTTTTTATTGTCGCGGTGACTGAAAATCTGAGTTCCTTACCGGGAAAAACTGGACGGCTTGCGGGGAATTCCGGCGCTGCGACAGAAAAAGCGGTCACTTTGACAGAATTTCCCGTCGCAGTGACCGCAAAGGCTGTATCAATCAATGATGTATTCAGACCAGTCCGTCAGACGCATATCGCCTTTCCGGCGGAATGTGTCGTGCATGGCAAAGGCTGCGGGCAGTACGTGGTGGGTGTGCCCCCCACCTTTCTCAGCCAGCCGCAGGTATTCCCGCAAGAGGGGACGGTAATCAGGATGGGCAATGGCCACGACGGCTTCGGCTTTTTCCATGGCACATTTCCCACGCAGGTCAGCCACACCGTATTCCGTCACGATGGCGTCGACGTAGTGCTCCGTGTGGTCCACGTGTGAGCAGAAGGGGACAATCGAACTGATGCGCCCGTCTTTCGTGGTGGAACCACAGGTGAAAGTGCTCAACATTGCGTTGCACGTGAAGTCGGCCGAGCCGCCCACACCGTTCATCATGCGTGTACCGCCTATCTTGGTGGAATTTACGTGACCGTAAAGATCGGCCTCAATGGCGGTGTTGAGCGAACAGATGCCGAGACGAGCGATGACCTCGGGGCAGTTGGAAATCTCAGACGGACGGAGCAGCAGACGCCCGCGGTATTCATTCATATTGGCATAAAGTTCCTGCAAATGCTCGCTGCTGATGGTCAGGGCGCCAGTCGACGCCGTGGCCACGCGGCCTTCGAGCATCAGGTGGAGCGGGGCTTCCTGCAAGACTTCGGTGTAGATGTTAAAGTTGGGCACATCTTTCGACCGGCCCAAAGCACCAAGCACGGCATTGGCGCCCGACCCCACGCCGGATTGCAGCGTGAGAGTGTGGCTTGGCAGATACCCCTGCTTGATGTTCCATACAAGGAAGTCTGCCATATGGGCGCCGATGGCGTCGGTCACGGGCGTCGGCGCCGTCATGGGACGGCCCTCGTCGGGCACGTGGCAGTCATAGATGCCCGTGATGCGGCGCGTGTCAACTTCGATATAGGGCAGACCGATACGTTCAATGGGTTGCGTGATGCGGACTGGCGTGCGGAACGGATGGTCTTCTATCTCGTAGATATCGTGCATACCGATAACCTTCGTCGAATGCCATGAATTCCGCTCGATGAATATACCCTTACGTGCCAAGCGGCAGATAGTCGGCGCGATGCCTATACCTGCCGTCAGGTAGATACGAGCCCGGTCACCGAAGTCCTCCACTTCGACGGCTTCAAGTATGCCCCAGTCGATGTGGCCGGTAGTCCCCTGACGCAGGTGGGCGGCGTTGTCCGAAAGGTTGAGGTCCATGTACCGCACGCGGCCTTCGTTGTAAGCCTTGCGTATCTCTGCGTTCACCGAGAAAGGGAAGCGGCGGTCAATGGCGTCGGCTGCGGCCAGTTCGCCGTCACAGCTGGCGCCGATGGAGGCCCCGGTCACCACGCTGATCTTAAAGGGACGTCCGGCAGCATGTTCGGCGCGGGCACGCTTGGCTATTTCAGGCGTGATGCATTTGGGAGCGCCGGCGGGGCCAAAACCGCCCACACCGATGGTGTCGCCGTGCTGCACGAGGGCGGCAGCCTCTTGCGGAGTGATGGTACTTATGGACATTTTCGTTTCTGGGGTTAAGGATTTCCACCGCAAAGTTAGGAAAAAATCCGAGGCTGAAAAAGTTTTTCAGACAAAGCGCCAAAAACCGTCGACGCTCAGGCCAGACACATTATAATAACTTGCGCGATGATGACCCGGGCGAACATGCAGAGCGGATAGACAGTGGCATAGGCTACCGAAGCCTTGTCGCCGGGCAGCTGGCTGTTGGCGTAGTCAAGGGCTATGGGGTTGGCCATGGCGCCGCAGAGCATTCCGGCTGTCGCTGCGAAGTCCTTATGGAACACCTTGACCGAAACAACGGCCATGATGAGGACAGGGACGACTGTGATGAGGAAACCACTTGTCAGCCACACCAGCGCGGCGGGACTCATGACTGTGGTGAAGAAGTCGCGGCCTGCATCGAGACCAAGGCAGGCCAGATACATGGACAGGCCTAAGGAGCGGAGCATCAGGTTGGCACTCGTCGTAGTGTAGGCCACCATGTGGAGGCGAGGCCCGTAAGCGCCGATGAGGATACCCATAATGATGGGGCCGCCTGCGAGGCCAAGTTTCACAGGGAATGACATGCCGGGAATATGGAAAGGCAGACTTCCCAACGCAAGGCCGAGCACGATGCCGATAAAGATCGTCACCAGGTTCGGTTCGTCAAGATGCTTGACCGCATTGCCCAGTTCGTCAGCCACCTTTCCGATGGCTTCGGGCGCTCCGACCACAGTGACGCGGTCACCCATGCGCAGGACAAGGTCAGGCGTTGCTACGAGCTGGATGCCCGAACGCTGCACACGGCTTACGTTGACACCGTAACGGTTGCGCAGGTGTAGGGTGCCTAGGTGGCGGCCGTTGATTTCGTGGCGGGTGATGATGATACGCTGGGAGACCAGCTTGCTGTCGATCTTGTTCCAGTCGATGTTGCGCTTGTTCCAGTCGGTCGTGTCGCGGCGTCCGAAGAAGAGGGTCAGCCGGTCTACATCTTTCTGATGGGTGATGACGAGAATGCGGTCGCCCTCTTCGAAACGTGTCTGCCCGTTGGGCAGGATGACCTTTCCGGCCCGCCACAGCCGTGAGACGACAAATCGCCGCTCGCCCAGCTGTGCCAGTTCGTGCAGGGTCTTGCCGTAGATGGCCGGGTTACACACTTGGAACGAGGCGATGAACGCTTCGTCGGCATTGTCGTCCCCGCCGGTGAAGCGCTTCAACTTCATCAGCCGGCCGGCCACCATGAGGGCAAGGATGACCCCGACAAGGCCCAACGGGTAAGTCACGGCGCAGCTGAGAGCCGGACCGCTGGCGCTTTGTCCCATCTGCTTCAGCGTCTGTTGGGCGGCACCGAGGGCGGGTGTATTCGTCGTGGCGCCGCAGAGCACCCCCATCATGTCGGGCAGGGAGACACTGGACACCCACACCGTGACGAGAGCCATGACCGTGCCTAAAACGACAAGACCCAGCGCAAGACCGTTGTACGCGGCGCCGCCGCTGCGGAACGAGCTCACGAATCCGGGCCCCACTTGCAGGCCGAGGGCATAGACAAAGAGGACTAGCCCGAAACTCTCGGCATAGTTCAGCACGTCGGGGTCAAGGCGCAAGCCGGCCCAACCGGCAAGGATGCCCGCGAAAAAGACGAACGTCACGCCGAGCGATATGCCGCGCATATGCAACTTGCCCAGCGCCATCCCGATGGCACAGATGAGACAGATGACCAGCACGGCCTGCACGGCCGAGGGGATAAGCAGAATTTCGTTCAGCCATTCCATGTTCCCGAAGAAAGCGAAAATTAGCGGCGCAAAGGTAGCGCTTTTTTTCGGGAATAGCATTTGGCGCACCCGCGAGTTTGTCATTTTGCTGCAAAACTGCCCTTCCATGCTGCACCAGCCGACCCTCAGGAACATTCAGTGCGACAGGAAAGACAGGACGGCTGACAGAAGCTGCGGGAGCAGTGACCGTTTTTACGGAACGGCTGACAGGACAGGCGGAACCGCCAACAGGACGCCGCGGCCATCCGCCGGAAGCTCCGATGCGGCGACAATGCCCGCCAGAGCCTCAAAAAAAAGAAGCCAACAGCCGACGCGAGTGTTTTTTTGCGTATTTTTGTCCCGCAAGGAAGTGCATCCAAAAGATCTGGCTGGAAAGCCGAGGTTCGTCCCCCGCTTTCCATCCTTATTTTTGCCGTCCCTGCAAAGGAAAACGTAACAAGAGAAAATGGTACGGAAATTCGACTTTTTAGTGATCGGCTCAGGCGTAGCCGGAATGAGCTACGCGCTTCAAGTGGCCGAGGCAGGAAAAGGGAAAGTAGCCCTTGTATGCAAGACCACTTTGGACGAAGCCAATACGGCCAAAGCACAAGGAGGCGTCGCCTCGGTGACAAACCTCGAAGTGGACAACTTTGAAAAACATATCCGCGACACCCTCATTGCGGGCGACTACATCAGCGACCCGCATGCCGTCGAGCAAGTGGTCAAAGGCGCTCCCGAAGGCATCAGGCGCCTCGTCGAGTGGGGCGTCCACTTCGACAAAAACGCCGACGGGCAGTTCGACCTTCACCGCGAAGGCGGACACTCGGAATTCCGAATCCTTCACCACGCCGACGACACCGGCTTCGAAATCCAGCGCGGCCTCATCGAAGCCGTCCACAAGCACCCGAATATCACGGTGTTAGAGAATCACTTTGCGGTTGAAATCATCACCCAGCACCACCTCGGCGTCGAGGTGACGCGGCGCACACCCGACATCGAGTGTTACGGCGCCTACATCCTCGATCCCGACACCAAGAAGATCGACACTTTCCTCTCGAAAGTCACCATCCTCGCCACGGGCGGCTGCGGCGCCGTCTATGCCACCACGACCAACCCCAACATCGCCACGGGCGACGGCATCGCGATGGCATACCGCGCCAAGGCCACCGTCAAGGACATGGAGTTCATCCAGTTCCACCCCACAGCCCTCTTCCACCCCGGCGAGACACACCCGGCCTACCTCATCACCGAGGCCATGCGTGGCTATGGCGGCATCCTGCGGCTTCCGAACGGCGAAGAGTTCATGCAGAAATACGACAAGCGCCTCTCGCTCGCCCCGCGCGACATCGTAGCCCGCGCCATCGACAAGGAGATGAAGATTCACGGACTCGACCACGTCTGCCTCGACGTCACGCACAAGGATCCCGAAGAAACGAAACACCACTTCCCCAACATTTACGCCAAATGCCTGAGCATCGGCATCGACATCACCCGCCAGTACATCCCCGTCGTACCCTGCGCCCACTATCTCTGCGGCGGCATAAAGGTTGACCTCGACGCTTGCACCAGCATCCGTCGCCTGTATGCCGTCGGGGAATGCTCGTGCACCGGGCTGCACGGCGGAAACCGTCTGGCCAGCAACTCACTCATCGAAGCCGTCGTCTATGCCGACGCCGCCGCCCGCCATTCGCTCGCCCACGTCGACGAGTACGACTTCAATACCGCCGTGCCCGCATGGAACGACGAGGGAACGCTCTCGAACGAAGAGAAAGTGCTCATTGCCCAAGACGCGAAAGAGGTGGGGCAGATCATGTCGAACTACGTCGGCATCGTACGCAGCGACCTCCGCCTCAAACGTGCCTGGACGCGCCTTGACCTGCTCTATGAGGAAACCGAGGAACTCTTCAAGCGCGTCAAGGCCACGCGCGACATCTGCGAGCTGCGCAACATGATTAACGTGGGCTACCTCATCACCCGCCAAGCCATCGAGCGCAAGGAGAGCCGTGGCCTGCACTACACCATTGATTATCCAAAGCACGCCTATAATTATAAATAAAGCAAGATATTCACCTCAAACAAGCATTCAACATGACAATCCGACCTTTACTGCTGCTCGCCTTGTCGTTGACAGGCCTCCATGCCGCGGCACAACGTACGGAAACCGTGCTCGAACGCGGCTGGCGCTTCACGCTCCAAGACGACACGGCATGCATCGCGCCGGACTACGACGACCGCCGCTGGAAAGCCGTCACCGTGCCCCACGACTGGGCCATCACCGGTCCGTTCAGTTACCTCAACGACCGCCAGAACGTGGCCATCACACAGGACGGCCAAAAAGAAGCCATGGAACATGCAGGCCGCACGGGTGGCCTGCCCTTTGTGGGCACAGGATGGTACCGCCTCGACTTCGACGTGCCTGACTACCGCCCCGGCCGCCGCGTCGAGCTCCTCTTCGACGGCGCCATGAGCCACCCCCGCGTATATGTCAACGGCCACTACGCCGGCGGCTGGGAGTATGGCTACAACGCTTTCACCGTCGACATCACCCCATTCGTCAAAGCCGCCGGCAACACGCTTGCCGTCCGCCTCTACAACGAGACGGAGCAGTCGCGCTGGTATCCGGGTGCCGGCCTCTACCGCCATGTGCACCTGACCGTGACCGACAAGGCACACATCCCCACATGGGGTGTACAGGTGCTCACACCGCGTCTGACCGACAGCGAAGCCACCGTCGAGCTGCGCACTGCCGTCAGCATTCCAGGCCAGCGCAAAGGGTTCCGCCTCGTGACGGACATAGTCAACCCACAAGGTAAGACCGTGAGCACGTCCGACACCGACCTGTCAGGCACGACGGACAGCATTTCCATTCAACTCTTCAACCTGATTGCTCCGCAACGGTGGGATTTGGAAACGCCTAACCTGTACCGCGCCGTGACGCGCCTCTACGACGGCAGCCGTCTCTGCGACAGCGTGACCACCACGTTCGGCCTCCGCACCATCGAAATAGCCGCCGGAAAGGGCTTCCTGCTCAACGGGCGCGTCGTTAAGTTCAAAGGCGTCTGCAACCACGAGGACCTGGGCCCGCTGGGCATGGCCGTGAACGAAAGCGCGCTGCGACGCCGCCTCCTGCAACTGAAAGAAATGGGCGCGAACGCCATCCGCACATCGCACAATATGCCGTCGCCCGAACTCATCCGCCTGTGCGACGAAATGGGCATCATGGTCATGGCCGAGTCGTTCGACGAATGGCGCACGGCCAAGGTAGCCAACGGTTACCACAAGTACTTCGACCAATGGGCGGAACGCGACCTGGTAAACCTCGTCCGCCACTTCCGCAACGCACCCTCCGTCGTGATGTGGTGCGTAGGCAACGAAGTGCCCGACCAGTACAACCAGACACAAGGACCGAAGATGACGCACTGGCTGACGGCCATCTGCCACCGCGAGGATCCCACACGGCCTGTCACGATGGGCATGGACGCGCCGGATGCCGTAGTGGGCAACAACATGGCTGCCGCACTTGATGTCCCCGGGTTCAACTACCGTCCGTTCAAGTACCAGACCAATTACGACAAGTTGCCGCAAGGCGTCATCCTCGGCAGCGAGACAGCCTCGACCATCAGCGCCCGCGGCGTTTACAAGTTCCCCGTCACCCGCGGCGCCATGCGCAAGTATGACGACCACCAGGCCTCGTCCTACGACGTGGAGCACTGCGGATGGTCGAACCTGCCCGAGGACGACTGGATCTGGCACGACGACAAGCCTTGGGCCATGGGCGAGTTCGTCTGGACCGGCCACGACTACCTCGGCGAACCGACGCCCTATTACTCCGACTGGCCCAGCCACTCCTCGCTCTTCGGCATCATCGACTTGGCCAACATTCCGAAAGACCGTTACTACCTCTACCGCAGTCATTGGGCTCCCGAGAAAGAGACCCTACACGTCCTTCCCCATTGGACCTGGCCCGGACGCGAGGGTGAGGTGACTCCGGTATTCGTCTATACGAACCACCCGAGCGCGGAGCTTTTCGTGAACGGCGTGAGCCAGGGCCGGGTGACGAAAGATACGACTATCACCGTCGAAAACTCGGCGACGAAAGAGGACGAAGCCGCACTGACACGACAAAAACGTTACCGTCTGATGTGGCCTGACGTGAAGTATGAGCCGGGCACGCTCAAAGTAGTGGCCTACGACGCAGCCGGAAAAGCCGTGGCTGAGACCGAAGTGCACACCGCTGGCAAGGCCTACCGCCTCGAAGCCGTGGCCGACACGCTGCCCCTTCGCGCCGGCGGCCGCGACCTTTGCTACATCCGTGTCCGCATGCTCGACAAGGACGGCAACCTTGTCCCCGACGCCGGCCAGCTCGTCGAGTTCAGCGTGAAAGGTGCCGGCACATACAAGGCGGCAGCCAACGGCGACGCCACCTGCCTCGACCTCTTCCATGAACCGAAGATGCACCTCTTCAATGGCCAACTGACGGCCATCGTCGCCACGACTGACAAGCCCGGCACGTTCACCTTCACGGCAAAAGCCAAAGGTGTGAAGGCCGCCTCAGTGAAGTGCACCGTCGAATAACCGGTCAGCCCGCCCGACACAGCGACGGACTGAACTGACAACATGGAAGCGCCCTACCCGCTCCCTTTTGGGAGAACAGGTGGGGCGCTTTCATGTTCCCGCCACAACGGCAAGGACAGGCAATCAGGGCAAAGAAATTCCGGACATCCGGGTTGTTTTTCCTGTCGGTACGACAAAAATTCCTACCGCACTGACAGCATTTTCCGTCAGCCATCCCCTTTTTCGCAGACGGCTGACCGTTTTTCCCTCTAAACAGGACGCGCCACGGTTACGGCTTTCCGCCGACGAGGGCCTTTATCTCGTTGAGTTTGTTCAGGGCGTCGAGCGGCGTCAGGCGGTTGACATCGAGGTGAAGAAGTTCGTCGCGGATTTGGCTCAGCACGGGGTCGTCGAGCTGGAAGAAGCTCAACTGCACTCCGTCGGCCGGCGCGGCCTCCCCGGGCGTCGGAGTCGAGACGCCACCACTGTTATTGCGTTCCAGCTCACGGAGGATGACCTCAGCACGTTCGACAATCGAACGCGGCATGCCTGCGAGGCGCGCCACATGGATACCGAACGAATGTTCGCTACCGCCAGGCACCAGTTTGCGAAGGAAGACTACACGGCCGTCCACTTCGCGCACCGACACGTTGAAGTTCTTGATGCGGTCGAAGTGCTTGGTCATTTCGTTCAGTTCGTGATAATGTGTGGCAAACAAGGTGCGGGCATGACCGCGACGGCTTTCGTGGATGTGCTCGACTATTGCCCAGGCGATCGAAATGCCGTCATACGTCGACGTGCCCCTGCCCAGTTCGTCGAAAAGCACGAGGCTGCGGCCCGTCAGGTTGTTCATGATGTTGGCTGCTTCGCTCATCTCGACCATGAACGTACTCTCGCCCACAGAGATATTGTCGCTCGCGCCGACACGGGTGAAGATTTTGTCGACCATACCGATACGGGCGCTCTCGGCCGGGACGAACGAACCCACTTGGGCCAAGAGCGTGATGAGCGCCGTCTGACGCAGCAGGGCACTTTTTCCCGCCATGTTCGGACCTGTGATAATGATGATCTGCTGGCTCTCACTGTCGAGGAAGACGTCGTTGGCCACATAGGCCTCACCGGGTGGCATGAGCGTCTCGATGACCGGATGGCGGCCCTGACGGATGTCGATGACCAGCGAGTCGTCCACCACGGGGCGGACGTAACCCCGTTCTTCGGCCAGTACGGCAAAGGCGTGTAGACAGTCGAGCTCAGCCACGACGGCGGCGTCGGCTTGGAGCGCCCCGATATGGCAGGCCGTCGCCTGCACCAGTTCGATGAAGAGACGCTGTTCCAAGGCCAGGATCTTGTCTTCCGCACCGAGTATCTTCTCTTCGTATTCTTTCAATTCCTGCGTGATGTAACGCTCGGCGTTCGCCAGGGTTTGCTTGCGCACCCACTCGGACGGCACTTGGTCGCGATAGGTGTTACGGACTTCGATGTAGTAGCCGAAGACGTTGTTGTAACCGATTTTGAGACTACTGATCCCCGTGGCTTCTGCCTCACGCTGTTGCATGTGAAGCAGGTACTCTTTGCTCGATGAGGAGAGCGAGCGAAGCTCGTCGAGTTCGGCGTTCACGCCGACGGCGATGTAGCCGCCCTTTGCAGTCAGGGCCGGCGGGTCGGGACAGAGTTCGCGCGCAATGCGGTCGTGGAGGAGGACACAGGGGTCGAGCCGGCGCCCCATGCGCCCGAGGGTGTCGTCATCGGCGGCCTCACAGGCGGTTTTGAGTGGAGCGATGGCTTCAAGGGCCATGCGGAGCTGCTGCATCTCGCGCGGCGAAACGCGCCCCACAGCCACCTTCGAGACGATACGCTCCAAGTCGCCGATGGCGGGGAGGTGCGCCGCCGTTTCCGAACGGAAATCCGGGGCACGGAAGAAGTAGTCCACTACATCCTGGCGCGCTGTGACGGTTTTCAGGTCGCGCAGGGGAAAAAGCAGCCAGCGGTGGAGCAGTCGCGCCCCCATCGGAGTGAGCGTGCGGTCGACGACGTCGAGCAGCGAGGTGCCGCCCTCGCTCATTGGAGCAATGAGTTCGAGGTTGCGCACGGTGAACTTGTCGAGACGGACGTAGCGTTCCTCCTCGATGCGGCGGATGGCCGTAACGTGGCCGATATGAGTGTGCTGCGTGATGTCGAGATAGGCCAGCACGGCACCGGCGGCCACAACCGCAGCAGCCAGATGATCGATGCCGAAGCCTTTGAGGTTCTTCACCTCGAAGTGCTTCAAAAGGCGTTCGCGGGCACCGGTTTCGGCAAAAGCCCAGTCATCGAGTTCGAAAGTGAAGTATTTCGTACCGAAATGCTCTTCGAGCTGACGGCGACGCCCATACTCGTAAAGCACTTCCTTCGGGGCGAAGTTGGAAAGGAGTTTGTCGACATACTCTGCCGTCCCCTCGCCCACAAGGAACTCGCCGGTCGAAATGTCGAGGAAGGCGACACCACATGTGCCGCGTCCGAAATGTACGGCGGCGAGAAAGTTGTTCTCCTTGCAGTTGAGCACATTGTCGGTCAGGGCGACACCGGGCGTCACCAGTTCGGTAATGCCGCGCTTTACCAGCTTCTTTGTAAGCTTCGGGTCTTCGAGCTGGTCGCAGATGGCGACGCGGTGACCGGCACGTATGAGTTTGGGCAGATAGGTGTCGAGCGCATGATGGGGGAAGCCGGCCATTTCGATGGCGGCGGCACTGCCTTTGTTGTTACGCCGCGTCAGCGTGATGCCCAGAACTTTCGATGCCGTGACGGCGTCGTCGCAATAAGTCTCGTAGAAGTCCCCGCACCGGAAGAGCAGCACCGCGTCGGGGTGCTGCGCTTTCAGGTCGTAGAACTGCTTCATCATGGGGGTCAGTTGGGCTTTCTCCATCGCGCTCGGCTTTTTCTGTTCTAACGTGTAAAGTTACGATTTTTCCGGGGACGGCCTATGTCGGAAAGGCCATTTTCTTACACATTTCCCACAAGACGATTCCTGCGCTGACCGATACGTTGAGCGAATGCTTCGTGCCGTATTGCGGAATTTCGACGGCGGCCGTACAGCGGTCCACGACATCCTGTGCCACGCCCTTGACCTCATTGCCGAGCACCACGGCATAGCGCCGTCCGGACACGAGTTCGAGGCGGTCGAGACGGACGCTCCCCTCGACCTGCTCGGCAGCAAAAACCTCGTAACCGTCAGCAAGCAATTCGTCGACCGCCGCAAGCGTATCGGGACGGTATGTCCAACTGACTGAATCCTCCGCCCCGAGAGCTGTCTTGTGAATTTCGGCCGACGGGGGGCAGGCTGTAATGCCGCAAAGATAAAGGCGCTCGATACGAAAAGCGTCAGCAGTACGGAAAACGGAGCCTACGTTATGCAGACTGCGGATGTTGTCGAGCACGACAGTGAGCGGCAACTTACTGGCACTGCGGAATTCGTCCACCGTCAGGCGGTGCATCTCTTCAACGGTGAGTTTGTGCATAGGCAAAGGGAGTATTTCTTGTGCAAAGGTAGTGTAAACGGGCGGAAAGAACGAGGAGTTGCCGCAGGAAACTCAATGGAACAATGAAATGCAGTGGCGCCATTCATGACGCCCGGTGCAGGAACGGCACAACCAGTCCGCCGCATTCCGCGCGGCGCCCAACGTTATGGCAGTGCGCAGTTGCCGCCGCAGCACGTAGGGGCGCCATTCATAACGCCCGGTGCCGGAACGGCACAAGCAGTCAGCCGCATTCCGCCCGGCGCCCAACGTTATGGCAGTGCGCAGTTGCCGCCGCAGCACGTAGGGGCGCCATTCATGACGCCCGGTGCCGAGACGGCACAAGCAGTCCGCCGCATTCCGCCCGGCGCCCAACGTTATGGCAGTGCGCAGTTGCCGCCGCAGCACGTAGGGGCGCCATTCATGACGCCCGGTGCCGTAACGGCACAAGCAGTCCGCCGCATTCCGCGCGGTACGGGCTGGCTGACGGCGGTGGTGTCGGATGAGACAGGTCGGCAGACGGGAAACCTTGGACGGCTGATAGAAATTCTTAAATAACCGACAAAATTTACGAAACGGCTGGCTGGAAATTTCGTCAACGCACCTGGAATTTTCTATCGGTAAACCACATATTTCTGTCACGACATTGGGACAGCCGATTCGGGTGCCCTCTGTCTGGCAATCGGACACAAAAAAATTGTCCCCGGAACCATAGTCCCGGGGACAACCTTATGTGATGCTGGAATGCTTACTTAACGTAAACCTTCTTACCGTTCTGGATGTAGATACCCTTGACGGCTTTCTGAACGCGGCGACCGCTCAGGTCGTAGATTACAGCGTTCTTCTGGGCGTCTGCGGCATTCTCATCGTTCGTCACGCTGCCGATGCCGACGGTCTCAATCGGACCACCGTCCCAGAAGCGGAATACGTTGGCGTAGTCAGCGCCGTGCGTGTTGTACGAAACGATGTGGCCAGAAGTTGCGGAAGCATTGTTAGAAACCGTACCTCCGTGCATGCTCATCGTACATCTTACAATCGCCTTCGTTGTGTCGCCAGCGTCGTACCAGAGGCGGTCGATGTAGAAGCCTGCGGGCACAGCGGCCAGCGTCACTTCGCCGTCTTCATTCGTCTCTTCGCCAGCCGGATCCAAGTGGAAGAGCATGGTCGTGTCGTTAAACTCGTCTGCGGTGCCGAGCGGTTGGAGGAACGTCCAAGTCGAAGCGTCCACATACTTGCCCGTAGCGATCGATCTGAGCGAGCATACCGTCGAATCGGCCTCGCCGCTCATGCTGACGAGATGCTGGATATCACCAAGTTCGAAGTAGAAGTTCTTGTCATACTTGTTGAACTCACGCCAAGACAGGATGGTGTCGCCTTCGATGTAGAGGGCATACTGCACGTTGTCTTTCTGAACGTAAGCCGGAGCAGCCGTAACAATGGCATAACCATTGGCCGGGTTGTGCTGGATGAGTTCTTCGCTCGGAGTGGCGATCAGATCTGCTACCAAATCCGTTACGTCAGCCTCATAGCCCGTATCGCCCGTTTCGATCAACTCGCGGATTTCAGCCACTTGGTCTTCGGTGTAACCGTTGATACAGTTCACAGCGTTCAAGGCTGCGCGACCGTCGAGGAAGGTGTAGCGCGAAGCTACGTATTCTTCGAACGTAATTGTAGAACCAGGATCGTTAACGGCCGAAGGATCATTCCAGTAAGCCAGCTGGCCAAGGCCTTGGAAGTCGTTCCATACCGCGTCGGTACCCATGACACGGAGGCCATAGCCCGTCGTGATATTCAGGATTTCGAAGCCCTGCTCTGCGCCCGTCGGCGAAACGAGTTGCGGAGTCGTGCCGTCTACGTCGCAAAGCACGAGACCTTGGTTGGCCTTGTTGTAGAGGAAGTAGGTTCCATCCTCATTCTTGCTGAAGCACCAGAGGGCGTTATCGTCGATCGTGGCGCTGGCGTCGCAGATCAGGTTGCCTGAATCGTTGGTCGTAGCGGTCAGCACCTTGGTGCCACGCAGGCGGACGATGTACCAAATGGCGTCTTCGGGAACGATGGCGTCGTCGCCGACTTCCGTCGTCTTGACCGGATCAACCATGTCGTAGTAGAAGGTCAGATAGAAACCAGTGTTGATGTTATTGGCCGTAACGGTGAACGGAATGTTGAGGGGATTTCCGTCTGCGTCGACGTTGAGGCCAGAACTGTTCGTAGCTTCAGCATTGAACGTGTACAGGCTTCCTGCGTCGGGAGCGGTGACCAGAGAGTCGATGTCGACATACATTTCAGCGCTCGATACGAACACGTTTTCGCTACCGTTATCCAGTACGGTGATGCAGTCGTAATAGATGGAACGCCAAGGACGATAGGAAACTTCGATGGTCTTGGACTGCGTAGCAACTTCCTTGATCGTCGTCAGCAACGTAAAGTGCTCTTGTGTGGGACCTGTGATAGAGTCGCCCGTAGCCACACGCTGGCTGGTCTCCATCTCTTCCAAACCGTTGCTGAAAAGATAGTCGCCTGCCGCAACGTCGGAGAACATAGACAAGTCCTGCGTCATGTGGAACGTGATGCGCGGATTGGAAGAGTAGGCGGCGTCAACCGTGTACGAACCGCCGGCCACCATGGCTTCGGTGAGCTCGAAGCAGGTTGTGTCGGTGATGGCCTGTCCGTTCACAGTCAGCGAGCGCACCGTGTTGTTGGTGAACGACGGAGCGTCGACCGTGTCGCCGACAGCAGCCAGCACGCTGGTCTGCATCGTCTCGGCCACAGCCTCGGGCACGAGGTCAGCCAAGGTTTCGTCCTCAGCGATGTTGTTGTCCGTCGTACCGTCGAAGAACGTCAGGTTGAACGTCACGGTGTACATGGTCTTGGACGTGGTGGTCGGAACATAGACCTTGATGAGCGAGTTGCCGCCCGCGCTGCCCCAACCTACGATGGTGGCGTTGTTGGGACCGCCATCCATGCCATTACCGTTGATGTACTGACCCTCATTCAACGAGCTGGAAAAGAGGAAAGTGTTTTCCGTCTCACCTTCCGTTACGGTGTAAACATCAACAGAGTCCTCAGGAGCTTCGGCCGTTACGGTCGTCGTGGGATACTTGCCCCCCGAGGGGTACATGCAGAAGTACTTGTTGTCCTCGAGGGAGATCAGACGATACTGGTTCTCCCCGGCGCTTTCCAGCTTCCAAAGGAAGCTCTTGTTGCCCATCGCGTTGGCTTCGAATTCGTAGCCGACGAGCAGTTTGTGACTACCATCAGTCATGGGGTGGTTCTCCATGAATTTCTGACGGCCGCTGTTGAACAGCATCACAGGCGTTTCGTTGGCGGCCAGTTCACTGAGCTGTTCGAGGCTCGTAGCCTCCGTGCCCTGATTCGTTACCACCAACTCCTGCGTCTGCGCTGCTGCTGGCGTGGCACCGGCTAAACCGAGCGCCAAAGCCAGACTCAGGTAGAGTTTCTTCATTGATGAGAAATTATTAAAGTTAAACATAGAAATTCCGAGGCCTTACAAATGTTGTATACAGACGATGCAAATTTAGTGTATCCGCGCGTGTTTTCGCAATTGCGGACGATAAAAATACTTCAACTTTAACTTTTTTTTTCTTTCAACTGTCCGGAGACCGGAAGCGGGAACCTGTCTGACGAGGTTGACTGATTGTTTTTCCGGTCAGCCGTCCCGTAAGTTCTGTCAGTTATTTAAGAATTTCTGTCAGCCGTCCAGGATTTCCCGTCTGCCGACCTGTGTCACCCCGGACGCCGCCACGGCATTGCGGTGACTTGATTTGCACATGCGGCAGACATCCGGGCGACACAAGTGTCGCCCCTACATTCCATTGCCGCCTCACCAAAAACCGTAGGGGCGCCATTTATGACGCCCGGATGACCGACGCAAACGCCAAAATGACACTGCTGTCGTCCGCATTCACCGCGCAAACACCCGCCCGCACCGCCCGCCATGCGGCGGACTGCTTGTGCCGTTCCGGCACCGGGCGTCATGAATGGCGCCACTACGTGAGGCTTTCTGCTGAGTTTCCTGCGGCAACTCCTCGTTCTTTCCGCCCGTTTGCACTACCTTTCCATAAGGTAAGGCGGCACTCGGGAAAGTCCTGATGAGTTTCCTGCGGCAACTCCTCGTTCTTTCCGCCCGTTTACACACTACGTGAGGCTTTCTGCTGAGTTTCCTGCGGCAACTCCTCGTTCTTTCCGCCCGTTTACACTACCTTTGCATGAAAAACGGACTATATGACCCTTTTCCTTGTCACGCTTTTGGCGCTGGCGGCGGGCTTTGCCGCCGGCTGGCTCGCAGGACGCTCGAAGCTGTCGGCCGCACTCGGCGAGTGCCGATCGGCCTTGGCGGCGGCTCAGGCACGCCTCGAAACCGAACGGGAACACAGCCGGCGCGAACGCGAGGCAGCAGCTGACGCACTCCGCGCCGAATTCAAGGCTGTGGCGCACGACCTCAGCCAGACCGAAGCCGGCCATCTGCGCGACCTGCATGCCCAACAACTCCACGCCCTGCTTGATCCGCTGGGCCGGAACATCGAAGCGTTCCGCCAACAGTACGTGGCGGGTACCGCCGCCGCCAACCAGCACATCGACGACCTCATCGCGCAAACCGCCAAAGTGGGGCACGAGGCCTCGGCGCTGAGCCGGGCGCTCCGGGCAAACACGAAGATGCAAGGCGACTGGGGCGAAGCCGTACTCCACAATATATTGGAAGCATCAGGGCTGACGCCGGGCCGCGACTTCATCGTCCAAGCCCGCACGCGCGACACCGAGGGACGCGAGCTCATCCCCGACGTCGTAGTCCGCTTCCCGGGCGACCGCGCGGTCGTCGTCGACTCGAAAGTGTCGCTGACAGCCTTCACGGCATATACGGCGGCCGACGATGCAGACAGCCGGAAACGATTCCTGCGCGAACACCTCGACTCGGTGCGCCGCCATGTGGACGAACTCAGCGCCAAGCACTACGAAAGAGTTGTCGAAGGCGCCATCGGCTACGTACTGATGTTCATTCCCAACGAAGCGGCCTATCTGGCTGCCGTAGAGAACGACGCGCATCTGGCTACTGACGCCTACCGCAAACACGTCATCCTGCTCAACCCGACCAACTTGCTGATGGCCTTGCAGCTGGCCTATAACCTCTGGCAGACCGAACTGCAATCGCGCAACGTCAAGGAAATCTACGACTCGGCCGAAAAACTCTATGCGAAGTTTGTCAACTTCTCACGCAATTTTACCAAAATAGGCGAAAGCATACGCCGCCTTGACGAAACCTACCACGACGCCTACAAGCAGCTCGCCACAGGCAACGGGAACATCGTCCGCCAGCTCGAAGGCTGGCGGAAAAAGGGATTTAACCCCACCGCGCAACTGCCAGACGGCCTCAGGCCGGAAGACGAGGCCTGAGCTGCCGGCACAGCACACCGGGCGGAATGAGGAAGAGCCCGGACGGCGGAATAGTCGCCTTTTTGGCGCTTTCTCACAGACAAAAAGGAGGCTGCGGCGCTACACCCCTTGCCACGCGGGGAAAAACGTGTATCTTTGTCGGCGCTACACTAACACTGAGGACGTTGACTTTAACCGGAAAAAAAGTCTTGGTAACGGGAGCCAGTGGCTTCATCGGGAGTTTCGTCGTCGAACGCATGCTCGACGCCGGAGCCGAAGTGTGGGCCGCCGTACGCCCGACGAGCAGCCGGCGCTACCTGACCGACCCTCGCACCTGCTTCATCGAGCTTGACCTTGGCAGCGACGACATCCTGCGCACACAACTGTCACACCACGGCGAGACACACGGCGCATGGGACTATGTGATCCACGCGGCCGGCGCCACAAAATGCGCCGACCCTGCGGCTTTCTATGCCATCAACGCCGAAGGCACACGGCGCCTGGCTGCGACGCTCGTGGAGCTCGGCCTGCTGGCGGGGCGCTTTGTCTTCATAAGCTCGCTAAGCATCTTCGGACCCGCCCGGGAGGAGCGCGTCAGCGCAAGCAGTCCGCACTACGCCCCCATCCGCGCCACTGACACCCCGCGCCCCGACACAGACTACGGACGGAGCAAGCTGCAAGCCGAACGCAGCCTCGCGGCCATCGCCGGCCTCGACTACGTCGTCATGCGCCCCACGGGCGTCTACGGACCGCGCGAACGCGACTACTATCTCATGGCCAAGAGCATCGCCCGGCACGTTGACTTCGCCGTGGGCTACCGACCGCAGGAAATCACGTTTGTCTTCGTGCGCGACCTCGCCGAGGCCGTCGTGTTGGCCTGCCTGCGCGGAAAGCGGGGGGCGGCCTACTTCGTGACAGACGGCGGAGTCTATGACAGCCGCACGTTTTCACGCCTGCTCCAACGGGCGATGGGCGTGCGTGGCGTGGTCCGCGTGACGGCTCCGGTAGCCCTGCTCCAGCTGGTCTGCGCGGTAAGCGGCGGAATAGCCCGGATGGCCGGACGCGCCACGACACTCAACAGCGACAAGTTCCGCATCCTGCGACAGCGCAACTGGCAGTGTGACCTCGGCCCCACTGTCAGCGACCTCGGTTATGTCCCCCGCTACTCACTGGAACGGGGCGTGAACGAAACAATCAACTGGTACAAAGAACAAAAATGGATTTAGACTTCTTCCACACCCAACGGCGGCGTCCCGGCCTTATCGGCGTCGAAAAGATCATGCTATGCTACATGGCCATCACGACGCTTGTCATCCTCATCACTTGGAACCTGCTTGCCGACCCGGTGCGGCTCTTGGCCGGAAGGGGGGCCGTGCTCGTCGGCATGGCGGTGGTCATCGCCATCTATCACAAGGCGCCAAGCCGGGCCACCATTTTCCTGCGCGTGCTCTACCAGATGGGACTCCTGGCATACTGGTACCCGGACACCTACGAGCTGAACCGCATCTTCCCTAACCTCGACTACTTCTTCGCCGCACTCGAAGAAACACTGTTCGGCGGCCAGCCTTCGCTTGACTTTGCGGCTGCTTTTTCGTCGAAAGCATGGAGCGAAGCGTTCAACCTGGGCTATTTTTCGTACTACCCGATGATCATCGGCCTGACGCTGTTCACACTTTTCGGGTGTTACCGCCGTTTCGAGAAGTCGACGTTCATCATTGTGTGCAGCTTCTTCCTGTATTACATCATCTACGTCTTCCTGCCTGTGACAGGGCCGCAGTATTACTTCCAAGCCATCGGCGAGACAGCCCTGCACGCACACGTTTATCCGAACATAGGCGACTATTTCTTCAATCACCACGAACTGCTGCCCACCACAGGCGCCGAGGGATTCTTCCGTGACCTTGTCGAAGCCACGCAGCAGAGCGGCGAACGCCCGACGGCGGCTTTCCCCTCGTCGCACGTAGGAATCAGCACGATTCTCATGATGCTGGCGTGGCGTACACGGCATTCGCTCTTTTTCATCCTTATGCCTTTCTACGTCTTGCTCTGCTTTGCGACAGTCTATGTCCAAGCCCATTACGCCATCGACGCCATCGCTGGTCTCGTGACGGCTCCCCTGTTCTACAAGATCTCACACAAGCTCTACTACACGAGTTTCTTCCACCGTCCTCACGGCTACCGCGATTTCTGAGTCGGCACCACGCTGAACGGGACGGCTAACCGCAAAAACGGTCAGGGCGACAGGAAATCCTATCCGGCTGATAGAAGTTCCTGTCGCCCTGACTGTTCTACGGGTGCGCCCGATAGGTTTCAGAAATGCTCCCGCCGCAGGGGATAGTGCCCCCGCAGGTATTCGAAACGGCCGGGTTCGGCTTTCAGCCGGGCTGTATCGGTCAATGGATCATAGAGCTGAAGCATCCTCACGAAGGGATCGGCCGCCGGGACGATGTCGGCCGGAAGCGCGGGTGGCTGGATGTCGAACCTGATGTCGAAGCCGAAATGACGGGCGACGGCTTCGAGGGCCATACGGGTGGCCGTGGCCTTTCCGTCGGCGGAGTAGCCGGCAATATGGGGCGTCCCGATGAACACACGGCGGAGCAAGGGAAGCGAAATGGCGGGCTCACCCTCCCACGTGTCGACGACAGCGGCACGCACCTGCCCGCTGTCGAGTGCGGCAAGCAGAGCCATGTTGTCGACTACTTCGCCGCGTGCGGCGTTGATGAGCACCGGACGGCGCTTCATGCGCTGAAAGTCGGCCATGTGGCAGGTGGGCCAGTGCCCGTCACGGACAAGGGGGACGTGATAGGTGATGACATCAGCCCGCTCGTAGACCTCTTCCATGCTCACGAAGCCTCCGGGCCCCTCGGCGGCCGCCCGGGGCGGATCGCAAAGGAGGATCTGACACCTTAACGTCTGCACAGCCCGGTCGACGGCCGTCCCGACATGGCCCACGCCGACGATGCCCACACAGCAGCCGTCAAGGCGGACATAACCCGCCTCAGCCAGCCTGAGCAGCGACGTGGCCACATATTGCCCTACGGAACTGGCATTGCAGCCCGGGCAGTTGGCCCACGTTATGCCGGCCTCAGCCAGATAGTCAGTGTCAATGTGGTCATAGCCGATTGTGGCCGTAGCCACGAAACGCACCCGGCTCCCTTCGAGCAGGGCGCGGTCACAGCGCGTCCGCGTGCGGACAATGAGCACGTCGGCATCGGCCACGTCGGCTTGGCTGATGGCAGCGCCGGGCAGGTAGCTAACCGTACCCATACGCTCGGCCTGGCCTTGCAAATAGGGAATTTTGTCGTCCGCTACAATACGGAGAGAACGACGGTCGGTTTTCATCCTGGACGTCACGCTATTTCAGTTTTGCCTTCTGCGGATTGCGCAGGCCACGGGCACCGATGAGGAAAGCCTTGGCAGAGCCGAAGTTCAAATACATGTCGAGCCGGACGGGGATGTGGTTGTCGTCGTCCGTCACATAGAACGTCACGACTTCCTTCTCTTCACCATCCTCTTTTTCAACAAAGGAGAAAACAAGACAGCGGTAGGTGGTGCCGGTATTCTCGACGGTGAAGTTTTCCTTGCCACGGTAGATGATACTCTGCCATTCGCTCTTGCGCCCGTCAGCCATGAGGAAAGTGATTCTGTGACCGACCTTGTAATCGCTGGGGTCGAAAGAGCGCGCACGGAGAAGCATACTGAGCATGTCGTAGGCGCAATACTTCGACGAGTAAGTGTTAAACTCGGGCGCGAGGTCATTACGCTGGTGACGCATCTTGGTGGTGACTTTTCCGGGAGCGTAGGAATACCACACCTCGTCGCGCCTGTAACTCTTCCCTTCGAGGGCGCATTTCTTGTAGTAGAGCGGGACGAGGTCGCGTGTCGTATAGCATTGCAGGGTGTCGCGCATGACGAAGAACTTGTCGGCCTGCTTCGAACCACGAGTGATGAGGTGCGCCCGGAAACCGGGTTTGCCTTGATACACCGACGAGGTAATGTTCATTGACGCCGACCCGACTTTCACCCAAACGAACTTCCAGTTAAAGTAAAGGTCGTACATCAGCGTCTCTCCACTCTTGAATGCATTGTTCGGCGAGGAACACTGCGCGGACGCCGATTGGAAAAATCCCGTCAGGGCTACCAAGGCAATCCATAAAGTCATGAGCTTTTTCATCGCTATATATATTATATGTGTATCTGCCGACCGGCGGCATGGTCAGCCTCGGCCGAGTTGCCGCAGGCGTTCGGCGTTTCTGTTCTTCACCGTCTTTTTCGGGTCAGCCTTCTGTTTGATGAGTTCAGCAGGCTTCTGCTCCGTCAGGGGAAGCGTCCTGAAATTCCAGTCCTGCTCAATGTCCCAACGTGCACGGACATTGAATTTCACAGGATTATAATAGACCTCCTCAGGAGGCTGTCCGGTTCCGAGCTCACCGGTGGTCCACCGCCCGTCACCGTTTCGGTCAAGCAGAAGCCGGAGGTAGTAATCACCCGGTTTGAGATAGAAAAAGTCAGCCCTGCCCTGCGGAGCCCGGCAGCGGCGCACCACCTTTCCGCGTCCGTCGAGCAGCTCGACGATTGCAGTAGTGTCGCCGTCCAGTCCCTGCACATTGACGAAAAAGGAGCCGAACTCGTCGTCCTTGGCTATATTGAACTTCTGTTCCATGCGGCGGTTACGGTGGCCGAACACACTGGTCATCGCTGCCGAGTCGACAACAATGACGTATTGTTGCCCTGGCCGCCATTCGCCCATAAGCCGGAATGAGAAGTCGCGCCCAGGCAGCGGTTCGAGCAGGTATGGCGCTTCTGTCTCGGTGCTATCGACAATGAGCCGCAAGTGTACGCCTGACGTGTCGAAACGGGCAAGCGGCTCGTCGATCACCAAGACCGGATTTTGGTCCGGCGCCAACGGACGCTCGATGCGGGGCGTCAGTTTTATCCAGACAGTTGGCGGCTCTTCGTTGAAGGGACGGTCGTTTTTCAACGCCTTTTCGCGGTTTTTCTCCCACTCTTCCCATTCTTCCTGCCGCTGCTTGTCGCGTTTCGCCCACGTCAGCTTGGGCGACAGTTCAAGCGTGTCGGTCCGTAGGGACAGTTCGAGTGTCGAATCGTTGCTCTCCTCATAAGTCAGAGCCAGTGTCAGGGTGTCCTGCCGCACCAACAGCGTGTCTGCCACCCAAAAGGTAAGCGTGTCGTTGCCCGACGATATGCGCGGAAGCAGCTTCGAGGCGTCGAAGTTCAGACCCCGCACTTCGGGAACGTGCGTCGAGGGTGCTGTAAAGAAGATGGTGAACTGCTCAGGCACCGGGTATTCAGTCTTGAGCAAGTGGCGGACGGGATTAACCTCCTTGAAGGCACGCAGGACGACGTCGTCGGGCGTGAAGTGAGTGAAGGGGCGCGCCACGATAGTGTCGTAGTGGACCGTATCGCGCCAAAGGGTGTCATAGCGGGTGTCCTGGAAAAACGAAGGGGAGATGCTTTCGCGCCCGAAAGCAATCATCTCGCTTTTCTGAGTGAAACGGAAATCACCGTCGCCGTCATTGAGCGCATAAATGCGGTAACGGCCCGGCGCCACCCCCTTGATGGAGAAACGGCCACTGCCGTCGGTACGCGCCACACGGTCGAAAGGCCGCGTGCGGAAGGCCGAGTCGGTCGTATCGCTGTGCAGGCCGACAAGGATACCCTTAATGGGTTCCAGATCTTCGGCCGCGAGGACATGACCGCCGACTTCGAGCGTATCGACGGTGCGGCCGGTCGAGAAGAAGAACGTATAGTTCCCCATGGGGTTACCCTCGTTGTTGTCCTCTATGGCGTCGGAAAAGTCTATCGTATAAGTTGTGTTGGGGCGCAGGCTGTCGTTGAGCGTGACTGTTATGCGCTTTCCCGAGGTCAGTATGTCGGGCATTTCTATCTGGGGTGGCGAGACAGTGACCTTCTCCGACGCGTTTTCCAACTTGATGAACTCGTTGAATTGCAAGGTGACGCGGCGTCCCTTCACGCCGCTGTCGCCCGAGGCAGGCGTCGTGCTCACGACGTAGGGCAGTTCCTCGTCGTAGGGGCCGCCGTCGGGTCCGCTACCGGGGTTGGCACAAGCTGTGGCAAGCAGGAACAGGAAAACCAGATAGAGCAGCTGTTTCATCAGGCAGTATGGTTCAGGGCTAAGATTTGTTCGATGATTTCGCGGGAGTTGCTCAGACGCGGCACTTTGTGCTGGCCGCCGAGTTTGCCCCGGCTGCGCAGCCAGTCGCTGAACAGTCCGCGGCGTGCGGGCACTATTTCGAGTTGCTGGAGCGTTATGTCCTTAAAGCGTTTCGCTTCGTAGTCAGAGTTGATGGCTTGAAGCGCCTGGTCGAGCCGGCGGGCGAAGTCGCTGAGCGACGGAGGCGTCTTGCGGAACTCAACCACCCATTGGTGCCGGCATTTCCCTTGTTCGTCCATGAAGACCGGCGCGGCCGTGTATTCCTCCACCTCCGCTCCTGTCTCGGCACAGACTGAGGCCAGGGCCTGCTCGGCGTTGTCCACGATGAGTTCTTCGCCGAACGCATTGATAAAGCTCTTGGTGCGGCCGCTAATGACGAATTTATAGGGGTTGACCGAGGTGAAACGGACAGTATCGCCAATCATGTAGCGCCATAGTCCGCACGATGTCGAAATGACCATCGCATAGTTCCGTCCCGGCTCCACGCCCCACAGGGGCACTGCCTGCGGTTTCGGCTGGTCGAGCTGGTCAAGGGGAATGAACTCATAGAACACCCCATAGTCGAGCATGAGCAACATGGCCGGGTCGGCGGGATCGTTTTGCAAGCCGAAGAAACCCTCACTGGCGTTATAGGTCTCCATGTAGTTCATCCCGGCGGAAGGAATGAGCCGACGGTATTCCTCGCGGTAGGGCGTGAAGGCCACACCGCCGTGAAAGAACACTTCGAGGTTGGGCCAGACCTCGGAGATGGTCTCACGGCCTGACACTTCAAGCACTCGATGGAGCACGGAAAGCATCCACGACGGCACACCGCTCAGGTTGGTCACGTTGCGTCCTGCGGTCTCGTGGGCTATCCGGTCACGCTTCACCTCGAAATCGGCGAGCAGGGCTGTCCGCTTACTGGGCACGCGCACGAGGTTGACGAGCGGATTGATGTTCTCTATGAGGATGGCGCTCAAATCGCCGACAAGACTGTGGGGCAGGTTATAATTGGGCGCGTGGCTGCCTCCGAGAATGAGCGCCCGGCCGTCGAACAGGCGGCTTGCCGGATGATTGGCCAGGTAAAGGGCCACCGTGTCGGTGCCTCCGGCATAGTGCGTGTCGTGAAGGCCGTCGAGGCTGACGGGGATGAACTTACTCTTGTCGTTCGTCGTACCCGAGGATTTGGCGTACCACTTCACGCGACCGGGCCAGAGCACGTCGCTCTCACCATGGCGCATCCGGTCGATGTAGCCCTTCAACTCTTCGTAGGTGGAAAGCGGCACGGCTTCGGCAAACTGCTCGTAGCTGGCCAACCGCCCGTATTCGTAACGCAGTCCCCACTCTGTGTGCGCCGCACGCTCCAACAGGCGTTCGAGCACAGCCGACTGGATTTTTTCGGCCTGCGTTGCGAAACGGCGGACGCGCTCCGCACGCGACAGAAAGAGGGGACGTATGAGGGATGTGATACTCATGTTCGTTCCATAGCTACTTTACTGCGGGCAAAGGTAGGACTTTTTTCTGAAAAGAAAAACACCGCCGCTCCTGCCGGTGAGCCCGCCATGCTTGTCGCCGAAACCGTTTTACCGGTCAGTCGTCCAGAATTTCCTGTCAGCCGTCCAGCAAATCCTGTCAGCCATCCCGTCTCTTCCATTCGCCGGACCGACTTTCCTGACGCCCGGAACGCGGCTTTGTCCGGGGTATGCAAACCATTGCGCAGGGCATATTGAAACCCCGCACGCGCGCATACGGAAAACCGTGCGCACCTCCCGTCTTCCGCTCTACCTTTTCCGAAAACACAGACAGAACTGGCGAAAAAACGGACATCCGGACCGCCCGCCGCGAAAAACGGACGCGAAAAAAAGGCACGGCGCCCGCCGAACGTTCCACCGTTTTTTTCGTACTTTTGTCCTGTCATCGAATAGAGAAACAGCCATGGCGCAAAAACTTGTTCAGTCACAACAACTTACGCAGACGCAAACATTGACGCCGCAGCAGCTTCAAGTCGTACGCCTGCTCGAACTGCCCGTGACGGAACTCGAAGAACGCGTACAAAACGAACTGCTCGAAAACGCCGCCTTGGAGGAAAACAGCGACAACGAAGCCGCCGAAACCTCCACACAGGAGGAAACCACGACCGGCGGCGACGAAGAATACGCCGGCACCGCGCCTGAGACAGCCGATGCCCTCGGCGACTATCTCACAAGCGACGACGTGCCCGACTACCTCCTGGCCCGGGCCGACGCCGAGCGTGAGGAACGCGAAATCCCCTTTGGCAGTTCGACCTCGTTCTACGAACGGCTGCGCGACCAGATAAGCGAGCACGACCTGACCGAGCGCGAGGCCGAACTGATGGAATACCTCATCGGCTCGCTCGACGATGACGGCCTGCTACGCAAGGACACCTCGTCGTTGGCCGACGAACTGGCCATCTACCACGGCCTCGACACCACACCCGAAGAACTCGACCGCCTCGTCGGCGTGCTCCAGACGTTCGACCCCCGCGGCATCGGCGCACGCTCACTCCGCGAGTGCCTCCACCTCCAACTGACAGACCCCGACTTCCGCTCCCCTTACAAGAAAGAAGCACTGGCCGTGGTCGACAAATACTTTGACGATTTCATCCACAAGCACTGGGAGACGCTCTGCCGCAAGCTCGGTGTCGACGAAGAACGCTTCGGACACATCAAGACAGAGCTCCTGCGCCTCAACCCACGGCCTGGCAACGCCTTGGGCGAGAACGAGGGAAGCGGGGCGGCGCCCGTAGTGCCCGACTTCATAGTGACCGAAGAAGACGGCGAGCCCGTCGTGCACCTCAACAACGGCCACGTGCCAGAGCTGCACGTCAGCCGTGCCTTCCGCGACTCCCTCCGCGAGTACGACCTCAACCGCCCGAACCTCAGCCGCGAACAGCGCGACGCCTACCTTTATGCCAAGAAAAAGGTCGAGGCAGCACAAGGCTTCATCGACGCTATCCACCAGCGCCAGCACACCTTGATGAGCGTCATGCAGGTCATCGTCGACCTCCAGCGCCCCTTTTTCGAAGACGGCGACGAGGTTCTGCTACGCCCTATGATACTGAAAGACGTGGCCGACAGGGCCGGCGTCGACATCTCGACCGTCTCACGCGTCACGGGCAGCAAGTACGTCCAGACCGACTTCGGCGTCTATCCGCTCAAATTCTTCTTCTCGAACGCCGTCACAACGGACGAAGGCGAAGAACACTCCACCCGAAAAATCAAACTGCTCCTCCGCGAGATGATTGAACACGAAGACAAACGCCATCCCCTGACCGACGAAAACCTCGCGGCCATGCTGGCCGAAAAAGGGCTGCCCGTGGCACGCCGGACGGTGGCCAAGTACCGCGAACAACTCGGCCTGCCTGTGGCGCGGCTGCGACGCTGACCCCTATCACGAACAACTGTTTCAACCGGACTAATGAAAGATAAATACCTCGTACTCACCGCGCAGGTTATCTCCATGCTCTTTTCGCCGTTCTACCTGCCGGTAGTGGCTCTCATAGCATTGTTCATGTTCAGCTACCTGAGCATGCTTTCGCTCTTCTATAAGCTGTTCCTGCTCGGTCTGGTCTACATTTTCACCGTTGTCCTCCCGCGCCTCGCCATCTTCTGTTACCGCCACGTCAAGGGCTGGACCCGCCACCAGCTCAGCCGTCGCGAACGCCGCTACGTGCCTTACATCCTCTCCATCACCTGCTACGCGCTCCTGTTGTACGTCCTTTACAGTCTGCACACCCGCTTCCTTCAAGGAATCATAGTGGGCGCACTGGCAGTCCAGGTAGTCTGCGCGCTGCTCAACGGCCTGACAAAGATGAGCACGCACGCTGCCGCGTCGGGCGCCGTAGTGGGTGCCCTGCTCGCCTATTCTCAGATTTTTCTCTTCGACCCGACGGGATGGCTATGCCTGACCGTCATCCTGGCCGGAGCAGTAGGGACGAGCCGACTTATCCTGCGCCAGCATACCCTTACGCAAATCGGCATCAGTACGTTCGTAGGATTTGTGTGCGGCTTTGCCTGCATACTCATCTGTTGACCCGGCATTATTCACGCTTAAACATACATACGCATGACACCGTTAGTTAGCATCATCATGGGAAGCACGTCCGACCTCCCTGTCATGGAAAAGGCCGCCGTCCTGCTTGACAAAATGGAAGTACCTTTCGAAATGAACGCCCTGTCGGCACACCGTACGCCCGCCGAAGTTGAAAAATTTGCCCGCGAAGCCAAAGGCCGCGGCGTACGGGTCATCATCGCCGGCGCAGGCATGGCTGCCGCGCTGCCAGGTGTCATCGCCGCCGGCACTACGCTGCCCGTCATCGGCGTACCTATCAAAGGCATGCTCGACGGCCTCGACGCCATGCTCTCTATCATTCAGATGCCTCCCGGAATCCCCGTGGCCACCGTCGGTGTGAACGGCGCACAGAATGCCGCCATCCTGGCTCTCGAAATGCTGGCCCTGTCCGACGAAGCTTTGGCCGACCGCCTCTGCGCCTACAAAGAAGGACTGAAAGAAAAGATTGTGAAAGCCAATGCCGACCTTAAAACCGTGAAGTACAACTTCAAAGTCGACTGACTCTGTGACGGGAAAACCGAACAAACCATGTCCATCTTCAACTATCAGCCACGGGCGTCGCACGAGGTGCGGATAGGCCACCGCCCGCTCGGAGGCGACCATCCGCTCCGCCTGCAAAGCATGACCACAGCGGCCACCACAGACACGGAAGCCTGTGTGGCACAGTGCAAACGTATCTTCGACGCCGGCGCCGACTACGTCCGACTGACCACACAAGGCGTCCGCGAGGCCGAAAACCTGCGCGCCATCCGCGACCGCCTCCACGCCGACGGCTACGACCGTCCCCTCGTGGCCGACGTGCACTTCAATCCCGACGTGGCCGACGTGGCGGCCGCCATAGTGGACAAGGTGCGCATCAACCCGGGCAACTACGTCGACCCGGCACGCCGGTTCAAACACCTTGAATATACGGACGAAGAATACGCTGCCGAACTCGAAAGGTTAGAAGCACGTTTCTGCCGCCTGCTCGCCATATGCCGCAAACACGGCACGGCACTGCGCATCGGCGTGAACCACGGTTCGCTCTCCGACCGCATCATGAGCCGCTACGGCGACACTCCCGAAGGCATCGTCGAAAGCTGCATGGAATTTCTGCGTGTCTGCCAGCGCGACGGATTCGCCGACGTGGTGGTCTCCATCAAAGCCAGCAACACCGTGGTGATGGTCCGCTCGGTACGCCTGCTCTGCCACGCCATGCAGGCAGAAGGAATGGACTTCCCGCTCCACCTCGGCGTGACCGAAGCCGGCGAAGGCGAGGACGGCCGCATACGGAGCGCCGCTGGCATCGGAGCCCTGCTGGCCGACGGCATAGGCGACACGCTGCGCGTTTCGTTGAGCGAGGAACCCGAACAGGAAGTGCCTGTGGCCTACAAGCTGGCTGCATACGTTGTGCGCCGTGCCGGACACGAATTCATCCCCGGCACACCTGCCCCGGCCTTTGACTACCTCCGCCCCGAACGTAGGCCGACTTGCCCCGTGCTGAACATCGGCGGCACGAACGTACCCGTCGTCATCAGCGTCCGGCTGGCTGGAAAAACAGTCAGGGCGACAGAAAATCCTATCGCTGCGACAGAAAATCCAGACACGGCAGCAGTCAGCCCGGACTATATTTACTGTGGCGCCCAGCTGCCTTCCGCAGCCGACCGCGAGAGCTGCCCCTACCTCGTCGACGCTCCTGCATGGACGGGTGAGGCCGACACTTATCCCGTCTTCACGCCCGAAACGCTGTGGGCACTGTCCATGAACTCCGCCCCGGCCAAGTTCCTCTTTCTCTCCTATCCCGCGATGGACGAAGAAGTGCGGGCCTGCCTTCGCCATCACCCGGAAGTGGTAGTCATTGCCCAATCCGACCATGCCAACCGACAAGGCGAACTGCGTGCCCTCGTGCATGAACTCTGGCGTGAACAACTGACAAATCCCGTCGTCGTATTCCAACATTTCAACCACCCGGCCAGCGAAACGGAAGACCTCATGCTCGAAGCCGCCGCAGAGACTGGAAACCTCATCTTTGACGGCCTGCTCGATGGACTTATGCTCTGCAACCTGAATAAGCCGGGCGAAAGTCCTATCGCTCCCCAACGCGTGGACGACATAGCGTTCGGCATCCTGCAAGCCACACGTGCCCGCACCACCCGTACGGAATACATCAGCTGTCCGGGATGCGGACGTACGCTCTACGACCTGCAAACTGCCGTCGCCCGTGTCAAGGCGGCAACCTCCCACCTTGTCGGCCTGAAAATAGCTGTCATGGGTTGCATCGTTAACGGGCCGGGCGAGATGGCCGACGCCGATTACGGCTACGTCGGCGCCGCGCGTGGCAAAGTAAGCCTCTATCGCGGCAAACTCTGCGTCGAGCGCAACGTTCCCGAAGCCGAGGCCGTCGATCGCTTACTCCGCCTCATCGAAACAGACGGGCGAGGGTAAGACCACGCCTGCACATCAGTTCATTAAAGCATCTTCCCCCGCACAGACATCGTTCTGCACGGGGGAAGATGCTTTACGTATTATTCAGACAAGTTTCCGTAAACTTGCGGGTCTTACTTGCTCATTTCAAGCATACGTTGGATAGGCTTGACGGCCTTTTCGGCGATATCGGCGGGCACTTGAATTTCCGGCTGTCCGTCACGAAGACAGGCATAGACCTTTTCGAGCGTGTTAAGGCGCATATAGCTGCATTCGTTGCAGGCACAACCGGGTTCGTCCGGCGGAACAGGGATGAACGTCTTGTCCGGGCATTTTTTCTTCATCTCGTGCAAAATGCCGCTCTCCGTAGCCACGAGGAACTCTCGTTCCGTGCTTTCAACAGCATACTTCAACAGGGCAGCCGTAGAGCCGACCACGTCGGCCAGCCGCAGCACCGCGCCCCGGCACTCAGGGTGAGCCAGGACTTTGGCGCCGGGATGCTGCTGTTTGAGGGCTATTATCTTTTCGACAGAAAAGCGTTCGTGCACATGACAAGCTCCGTCCCAAAGAAGCATCTGCCGCCCTGTGATGGCGTTGATATACGATCCGAGGTTGCGGTCAGGACCAAAGATTATTTTCGCATCCTTCGGGAAACTCTCGACAATCTGCCGGGCATTGCTCGACGTGACTACGACGTCCGTGACAGCCTTAGTGGCGGCCGAAGTGTTGACATACGAAATCACGGTATGGTCCGGATGTGCATGGACAAAGTCAGCAAATTTGTCAGCAGGACAGCTTTCGGCCAGCGAGCAGGTCGCAGTGGCATCGGGAACGAGGACAGTTTTCCCGGGACAGAGAATCTTACACGTCTCTCCCATGAAATGGACACCACACATAACGATGATGTCGGCGGTCGTCGTGGCAGCCTTTTGGGCCAGTGCGAGCGAATCACCCACGAAGTCAGCGATGTCCTGCACGTCGCCTTCCGTATAATAGTGAGCCAGTAAAACGGCATTTTTCTCCTTGGCCAATTCGCGGATGGCCTGCTTCAATGTTTCTTTCGACTGCATCTGATTCATTGTTATGCCTATTTTTCTTGTATGATGTAGTAACCGGCCTGCTCAATACCCTGATGGATTTCGTGGATATGGTCGGCGTTTCGCGTTTCGAGCACAATGCGCAAATTGCAGGAGTTCACGTCAGGACTCTCGCCGTTGCGTTCATGATGGACAGAGATGATGTTGGCACCGAAACGGACAATGACATTGCAAAGACCGAGCAAGGAACCCGGGCGGTCGGGCATTTCGATGAGCATCTCGGTTGTTCGTCCGCCTTTCATAAGACCACGGTTGATGACCCGGCTGAGAATCGTCACGTCGATATTGCCGCCACTCACGATGCAGCAGACGTGTTTACCGGCCAGTTCAATCTTGTTGAACATTGCGGCTGCCACGCTTACCGCTCCGGCTCCCTCGGCAATCAATTTGTGGTGTTCGATGAGCGCAAGGATAGCGGCACAAATTTCGTCCTCACTGACCGTCACAATTTCATCTACGTACTGCTGGCACAAAGCAAAGGTGTTTTTTCCGGGTTCTTTGACTGCAATGCCATCCGCAATAGTCAGCACCGACGGCAGGCATTCAATCTGGTTGTGCCCTATGCTCGTGGCCATGCTCGCCGCACCCTCAGCCTGCACCCCGACGATACGCACTTCGGGCTTTAAGCTCTTAATGGCGAAAGCTACGCCGGCAGCCAGTCCGCCGCCTCCGATAGGCACGATGACAACGTCGAGATTAGGTAAGTCGTTGAGAATTTCCATCCCGACAGACCCCTGCCCGGCTATCACATACTCGTCGTCGAACGGATGTATGAACGTCATGCCGCGCTCGGCGTTGATTTCAAGCGCCCGGCGGTAAGCATCGTCATACACACCGTCGACCAAGCATATTTCGGCGCCAAGTTCACGTGTCGCCTCGACCTTGCTGATAGGTGCCCCGGCCGGCATGCAGATCAGTGCGGGAATGCCATAACGCCGGGCAGCCAGAGCTACGCCCTGCGCGTGATTGCCGGCAGAACAAGCGATGACGCCGCGTTGTTTTTCTTCCGCCGAAAGCTGAGATATTTTGAAACCGGCGCCTCTTACTTTGAACGAACCTGTCACTTGAAGATTTTCTGGTTTCAGGTATACATCACAAAGCGGATTTATCTTATCCGTGTGTATCAGGCTAGTGTGTCTCACAACATCGGCGAGCACTGTGGTGGCCTTATAGACTGTATCGAGTGTCAGCATAGTAGTAATGAGAATGATAGTCTTATTTTTTCGTATCTATGCGTTTGAAATTACAATAAAGGGGATAGTGGTCCGAAACGACGATGCTCTTATCCACACAAGCGCCATAGGGACGCAGGTCGGGGGAGCAGAACATATTGTCGATGCGTACAAAGATGGCGTCACGGTTGAACGAACGCCCGACGCCCTGCCCGGTGGCCACGTATGCGTCAGTCAGTCCTTCGGCCATACGATGACGGCTGTACGAGATAGGAGTATCGTTGAAATCGCCGCATACAACAGTCGAACGGCCCCGGCGATGCGCAAAAACGTAGCGGGCCACAGAATCAGCCTGCACGGCGCGGGCCACGGTGGCTTCGGCTATCTTCGGAACCAGCTGGCGTATGCCTTGTTTCATCGGAGCATCGTCAGGATCTTTCACTATTTTCTTATACATCTCACGGTCAGCCGGGCCGAGTTTGTTCGACGCCAGATGATTGTTGACAACGAGCAGGGTATCGCCCTGCTTCAACACTATTTCATAAGCTACCGACGCGTTGAAACCCACTCGGTAGACGACTTCACGGCTTACGATCGGGTATTTCGAAAAGCAGCCAAGGTTGTTGTTGAAGTTGAGGTTGAGTGTGTCGCGGTAAGGATAGGCATCACGGAGTAAGGGGGTGATGTGCCTGTCCCACTCGGTGGGCGATGTGTGTCCCTCCTGAAAACATATTACGTCGGCTCCGGATTGAAGCATATACTGCGCCACAATGTTGCGGTCTTTTTCGTCGTGCGCGCCGCTACCGAATTGAAGCGTGTTGTACGTGAGCACCCGCAGGCTATGCTTGGGCGGAGGCGAGGGGATATTGACAGGTACGTAGCGCCGTATGCTCATCACGCACGTCAGCAGTCCCAGCAACGTGATCCAGGCAATACGCCGGGCAAAAAGCAAAGAAGCGACAAAGAGCAGGACTGTACCGCCGAGGAACATAGGAAATGTCAATCCCAAAACGCCGACGTAACGAAACGTGACAGGCGAAACATATTGTGAACCTGCGGCAATCCAAAGTCCCACGACTGAACACCATCCCGCACCGGCCATCAGCCGGGCGAACCAACTGAGAGGACGACGTTTTGGCTTACGGGCAGGCATAAAAGAAGCTATTGTTATTTGTTGCTGTAATCAAAAAGATCTTTCTTCTCCTGTGCGGTCAGACTGTCGTAGCCCGAGCGTTTCACCTTGTCGAGGATGTGATCAATACGTTCCTCACGGGCTTTCTTACGGGCGTTATAGTCGTAATCGGCCGTGCGGTCTTTGAACTTGCGTGTCGACCGGCTGGTGCGAAGACGGCCGAAAAAACCTTTCATGCGGAGACGGAAATCTTCGAAATGCGACTTCTTGCGACGGGGCGGCTGGTAGTTTTCCCAACCTGTGAAACCGCCTCCACGCGGTCCTTGATGATGGCGCCAGTAAAGGATGAGCAACCAACCGAAAAGCATACCGCCAAGATGGGCGAAGTGGGCAATGTTTCCACCACTTGAACTGAACGCCGAGAACAGTTCGATGGCGGCATATCCAATGACGAAGTATTTTGCTTTCAAGGGAATGGGCGGAATGAGCAGCATGATGCGCTCGTTCGGGAACGTCATGCCGAACGCCAGCAGTACACCGTAACATGCGCCCGAGGCACCTATCGTGGTCCACAAGTTGAGGTACATGTCTTTCGGCATAAGGTAACCATCGATGGACACCATCTCGTATGCCGCCAAGCCCTGTACGCCATACTGCCCGAACTGGAAGAGCTCCTGCATCAGTCCCGCACCGACGCCGCAGACGAAATAGAAAAGCAGGAAGCGCTTCGGACCGAACACCTGCTCTATGATGCGGCCGAACATCCACAGCGAGAACATATTGAAAAAGAGATGGAAGATACCACCGTGCAGGAACATGTACGTCACCAACTGCCAGATCTTGAAGTCGCTGGCCAAGATGAAATGAAGTCCGAACAAGTTTGTCAGATCGACGCCATAGCGTTCAAAGACAAGCTGGGCGAGATAAACAAGTACGTTGATGATGAGCAGGTTCTTGGTGATTGGAGGCAACTGGTTCATAGGCTGTTCTTTCTGTCGGCGGCAAAGTTAGTGCAAACAAGCGGAAAGGCAGGCGAAATGCCGAAAGAATTTCGCCGGAACGTCCAAATGAGAAGCCTCCCTTAACTTAAAAAATTGTTTTTTAAGCAGTCACCATGAGTATGACTGTCTTACGCATGCTCATTTCCTCATGCGCCTTTCCGATCAGACAGATGCGTATAAAAACCGGTGGATAACACCGTGGAGAAAACCGGGAAAAGCGCTGGAAAAGTATCGGAAAAACTATGGCGGAGGCGAACGTAGGACGTATCAGGTTATTCGATTTCTTTTCCACTTCTTCACAGGGGTTTTCCGCCTTTTCCCCTAAGTTTATCCCCCGGTCTGAAATTTTTTTTTCAACGGGCAGAAAGTTTTCCACAGCATGTGGATAAAATCGGGCTTTTTGCGTCAAAACTCCTGCATACAAAAGAAAAAACAATACTTTGAAAGCAGTGGATAAACGGGCTTCCGCCGGTGAATAAAACACTGTTTCCAAAATGAGCAAGTCTTTTCGTCAAAACTTATCCACCGTTTCCACAGCCTTTATCCTACGCATTGTTTTTTCATATATCTTCAAATAAAACTTAACAAGTTCATTCATCAAAAAAATAAAGAACTTGTTGTGAATAACTCTATATGTGGAAAAACGTGATGGCTTAATAGAAAGCGCAAGCCAACATGAAGTTTCATCCGGATCGGCTTTGAAAGAAGCTGGAACGGTTAAACAAAACGGAATGGCTGTTTTGATTCATTCAGCAAGACGTTTTAATTATAGCTGAATTCAACTTGCAAATGCAACAGAATT
>HF989224.1:0-28899 GCA_000431275.1 Prevotella sp. CAG:755
TTCTGTTGCATTTGCAAGTTGAATTCAGCCCCTAAGATGTTGACGGTGGTTAGGTTGGTGCAGTTTGCGAATGTGTATTCAAGACTTGTGACGTATTGGGGAATGTCGATTGAGGTCAGACTTGTGCAGCCAACGAATGCTCCTGCAAGTGAAAAGTCAAATGTAGGGGGAGTTTTAGCGAAGTTGACGGTGGTTAGGTTGGTGCAGTCTGCGAATGTCCCAACAAGCGACTTGACACCTTCGGGTATGTCTACCGTGGTCAAATTTTCGCAGCCATAGAGTGTCAAATTATATGAGTAGAATGGGGCGAGTTTGATGCTTTTCAGGCTCTTGCCTCCTCCGCAATCTGTTACTATTCCTTTTTCTATATCATAGTCCCAAGAGAGTCCGGTGTTCGGAGTAGAGACGAATTCAACTTCACTCAGGTCGAGGTGTTCAAGAGTACCGGTGTTGGTCATTTCGTGAATTATATCTACGTCGTTTTTATTCAATTTACCTATGAGTTTTAAGTTGGTAATGATAGGTCGATAAGTTTCGGTGATAAGGCTGTGAAGCGTGCCAGGTTGTGCTATGCGCAGGGTGATTTGCTGCGTGATGGGTTGTGCGTGGCCCGTCAGCAACATGCATAGGCAAGCCACAAGGAGTGTGAAGATCTTTTTCATCGTTTTGTGTGTTAAATAGTTGAGTGATAAAAGATGTGCGGGGCGTCGTTCCGACATGTCCCACACGTCCGCGAATCCGGGTGGCTATTCGTCAGTTCTCATGCATTGCGGGTCGATGGCAAAGAGGTTGTGTGTCTCGTCTTCCTCCACCCATGCGATGGTGAATTTGCGGGCTATGCCGTCTTTGTCCCATTCGTTGGATTCTCCCATTCCTTTGAGGATTCCTTTTCGTTTTTTGACGGCGTTCATGGCCTCGTTGGTCGTCAGGAAGTTTTCGGCGGCCATTCCGGAGCGTCCCAAGATGAAAGTCACTTTTTCCATGTTTGTTTTTCTTGTTGTTTCCGTCAGACTCCCCGGGGCGGAACGGTTTTGATTGAATGGGGCATATATACGAAAAAGCGCGGGAGTCTGTACCGTTGCCGTCCCGCTCTTAGAGGCCTTCGCATTGCCCATACAGTCAGAACGAGCAACGCAGAAGCCCACGCCGATATGTATATGGTGCTTCCCTGCCGCCCTTTCCGCAGTCTGGCGGAAAGATACGGCAAGGGCTGTCATATAACATACCCAGTGGACGCCTACCGTTGCGATGTTCGTGGACCGTATGTCGGAGTTTGCGAAGTTCCTAAGAGCCACGGACAAAGCGCCAATAAACGCCTTTCCTTATATATCGGACTCCCGCCCATCCTCCACCGTTGTGGCTTCGGCGTGGAATCCATGGGCAAATATAGTGTTTTGCGGCAAAAAGATGGCGTCGGTAACGACTTTTTTACGAATCGGGCGATGGTCCGCTTGTCCGGTGGCGGCCGTGGGCGGAGCTACGGCGCGGCGGAGTCGGGTGGCTGTTCCGCCGGAGCATGGGCAGGCGTTCCCCGCGTTGTTTCGCGGGGAGTCTTTTGCGCTTTCCGTTACGGCGAAACGGCGGAGCGGCGACGGCGAAAGAGGCGGCTGACAGTCTCGGATTATTTTCCGATAGATTGAATTTGACTGCGGACGCCTTTCGATATTTCGAGGAACATGTATCCTGCGCTGTTGTTGAGCAGTTTGTTGCGGTTGCGTTCGTAGCGTACGGTGGCGTATTCCATTGACTTATCGAAAGTCAGGCGCGACATGGCGGAGCGTGATTTGCCCAGCATGGTTGAGTCGAGCTGTTCGGCAGGGAAGTAGTCATCGAGGTTGATGTCTCCAATCATTGTAGTTTCCAGGAATTTGATGTGGCTGTGCTTGTTGTCAGTATAAAAGCCGACAAACATGTGTCCCGGAATACGTACCAGTACGGGGTCAATGTTAATGGCACGAAGCAGTGAGGCGAAGAGTACGCTGCCGTCTACGCAGTTGATCTGCGACGAGGCGAGAGCGTCGTCGAACGTGCGGACGCGCTGGGCGAAGACAACATTTGAGGAAAGACTTGAATTGGATATCGAACTGTATTTGAACTCTCTTCGTTGCAGCACATTCCATAGGGCATAGACTTGGCGTACCACCTGTGCCGAATCGCCTTGATAACCTTGGAAACGGTTGACAATACGTGTGTTCAATGCTTCGCGCAGCACCTTGTCGATCATCGGGTTCTCTTCGTTGACGTATGCGGCAAATAGTAGGCGTGTGCTGATGAATTTGCTGCCTTTTCCGACGGGTTTCATGTAGCCTAAGAGGCATTCGTTGACACTTCGCATGGAGAAAGTGCGTACCCGTTTTCCCATTTCCTCCTCGTTGAGTGTCACTGTGGCAATGACGCTGATCGGTTCGGCCTGTTGGTTGTTGCGCAGGGCGTCGTAGTCCCATGCGATGTCCGGATAGACGATGTAGTCCGTGCGATGTCGGGGCAGGACGAATTCCGACACCGAACGGGCATAGAATGGCGTCGGTTCCACTTCGATGCGGATCCGGCTGTTTTTGCCGCGCGAACGCACTTTGATGCCGATGAGTGATTTGGGATTGCCGACATAGGGCGTGTCGACCGGTTCTACGATTTCGACATCCGTCGTGGCCACCGACAGGATGGCCGACGGGAATATGTTCCCTCCGAGGGCGTCGACTATTTCAAAGTCTGCGTTGCCATAGGTGGTGCGGTAGAGAGTGATGCCACCGCCTACAAAAAGCATGATGGCCAGTAGGATGAGCACGTCGCGCCAACGGATAGACAGGTATATTTTCAGCATGATGCAAGCTTTCTTTTCATTTAAAGGCAAATATAGCGAAAGGCGAGAGCCACGCCAAGGGAAAACAGTTTATTCTTTCCGCCGAACGCTATTTCCTGTTCCACGTTTTTCGGGATAACATGGCGTTTGGTCGACAAAAGCTGGCTTTTGGCCGAAAGGACTTAAACGTTTTCCTTCCGCTGTAATCAAATGAACAGTTGAACCTCAAAAAAGAATAGAAGTTATGAAAAAAGTGATTTCCAGTATGGCTCTTATGCTGCTTGTTGCCAGTGGTCAGGTCGCAATGGCTCAGCGGGCAGACCGTGATTCCCGGGCTGCTCAACGAGTGGAACGTCAGGCTGAATCTTTGGCTAAGTCGATGGATTTGGACGGCGAGCAGAAAACCACGTTCGTCAGTCTTTACAAGGAATATCAGGACACGCTGCGCGCCGTGCGGCGCGACGCTTTCCAGCCGAAGCGCGACAAGGACGAGAAGCTGAGCGAGGAAGAAGCCGAGCAGCGCATCCTTGCCTCTTTCGAGCGGGAGGCGAAAGTGAATGCCCTGAAACAGGAATACTACAAGAAGTTCCGCGCCCATTTCAAGGCCTCGCAGTTGGTCCGTGTGTTCGTGCACGAATTTCCTGCACCGCAGCGCCGCATGCCCAGCGGCGGGCCGGGCTTTGGCGGACCGATGCAAGGCGGCCCGGGCGCTCGTGGTGGTTTCGGAGGCGGGTGGTGACGCTGTCATCCCCGGCTTCATAAGTCTCCCGGGTCGCTCTTTTCATAGGCGAGAAGGCGCCGACTCCCTATAAAATGGGACTGTCGGCGCCTTCTCTTGTATTTTCCAGTCAAACGGAAGAATTAGTGCGCACTCTCGTCGATCTGGTAATCGCTCGCTACCATGACGTTCGGGATGAGTGTCCCTTTTTCGATGGTTCCTTGACCACCTTTGATGGCCAACAGTGACAGGAGAGGCCATGCAAACCAGCCTAGACCGACGCCCAGACCAATGGCCAATCCTTTCTTGTTCTTACCCTCGTCCGAAGTGCTGCCCATTAAGGATACCATCTGTCCGTCGACAGCCGTCGTGCTTACGCATAGGGCTTCCACTCGTCCGGCTCGTCCGCAGCCACGGGCTTTTTTCCCTTTCACTTCGAGTACAACGGGTGTGCCTTGGCGGATGACAACGATGCCGTCGCCGTTTTTCACGTCCATGTCGACGTATCCGGTGGCGTTCTTTCCGTTTTCCAGCTCAATGGTCTCACTTGTCCGTATGTTCACCGTTGTTCCGCGTTTGAGAGGAGTGGCAGCGAAAACGGACAGGTTCAGCGTGGCCAGCGCTGTGGCAATAATAAGAAATCTCTGCATAAGTGATAAATTTAGTTGTTGATAAATTTGGTTGTCTTTTGCAAAGATACGTTTTTGGTGACTCCCTATGCGGAAGGCCGGAGTGACGAAAATTCACGCTTCGGTAGCCTGATTTTCACGCCTATTCTGCTCGTTTTTCGCCAAGTCTTCGAAGAAGTTATGGTTCAGCGCCTGCCCGATGCGGGCCAGCAGGGCGGTATCGAGACTTTCGCGTTGGAAAATCTTGTGCACATTCGTGCGGTCGCAGCAGATTTTCCGTGCGAGCCAGGCTGGCGTGCGTTCTTGGCGGGCCAGTTCGAGCTGGATGAGGTGGCCGAGGTGGAGCATGAAAAAAGGCGGAACCGTTTACGCTCATCCTCGTCTGAGGCACCGCCAAGCGCCTTCGCAAATAGATAAGCACAAACAATCCACGCCTTGTCGAGGCGTGAACTTTTCAGGCTTATTCCCATTTGCTTCAAATTGGCGGTTTTCAGACGAGGGAGTAAGAACCGAAGTTCAAGCGTTGTATGAGTTACACGTTACGTATTTCTTGTGGTCAGCATCGTAGTTTAAGCGGATTAGACTTCTGTTCTGACACCGGCCGGCAGGCTTGCGCGCCCGTCCGGCGTCGCCGCAAAGTTAGCACCTTTCTTGCAAAACGCGGCCGCGGGCCTGAAAATTAAGTGGCGCGTCCCGCAAGTGTTGTGCGGCAGGGCGGGAAAAATCCCCGTCGCGGCGATAAACTTTGTTTCACCGTGTGAAACATATAAATCACCGTGTGAAATAAACTTTTTCCCATGCCGACAGGATTTTCTGTCAGGGCGACAGGAAATTCCGTCGCCCTGACAGAAAATCCTGTCGCCGCGTCGGGAGATTCGCGCAGCCCGTCGGCGGGTGTTTCGCACCGTTAGCGCGACGGGCGTCATATATGCCCCCTACGTGCCAGCTGTTTGGTCGGAGCGGATAGGGAGGCGGGTATTTTGTCATGGCGATAGGCATTAATTAACAGGGCGACGGCTTTTCCGCTGGCAGGCATCGGGGCTTCCGGGCCTGCTGGCGGGCGGGTATCGTGGCGGACTTGTCCGTTAAAGTAATCTGCGGTGTGCGGCTATGTCCTTGATTATCGCTATCTTTGCCGACGTCAAAAAATCATCATTTATTACGCATAAAACGAAAGAAGCAATGGCCCAAGAAGATGTGTTCAAGAAAATCGTCTCCCACTGCAAGGAGTACGGTTTCGTCTTTCCCAGTAGCGACATCTACGACGGGCTCGGCGCCGTGTACGACTACGGGCAGAACGGCGTGGAGCTGAAAAACAATATCAAGCAGTATTGGTGGCAGAGTATGGTGCTCCTGCATGAGAATATCGTCGGTCTCGACAGCGCCATCTTTATGCATCCGACAGTCTGGAAGGCGTCCGGCCACGTCGATGCCTTTAATGATCCGCTTATCGACAACCGTGACAGCAAGAAGCGCTACCGCGCGGATGTGCTGATCGAAGATCAAATCGCCAAGTATGACGAGAAGATCAACAAGGAGGTGGCCAAGGCTGCCAAGCGCTTCGGTGAGGCTTTCGACGAGGCCCAGTTCCGTTCGACAAATGCCCGCGTGCTCGAACACCAGGCCAAGCGCGACGCCCTGCATGAACGTTATGCACAGGCGATGAACAACATGGACCTCGCAGAGTTGAAGCAGATCATCCTTGACGAGGAAATCGTCTGTCCCATCAGCGGCACACGAAACTGGACCGACGTGCGGCAGTTCAACCTGATGTTCAAGACAGAGGTCGGATCGACGGCAGAAGGAGCCTCGACCATCTACCTGCGTCCTGAGACGGCACAGGGCATCTTCGTGAACTACCTCAACGTGCAGAAAACGGGTCGCATGAAGCTTCCCTTCGGCATCGCGCAGATCGGTAAGGCCTTCCGCAACGAAATCGTGGCGCGGCAGTTCATCTTCCGTATGCGCGAATTCGAGCAGATGGAGATGCAGTTCTTTGTCAAGCCTGGCACGGAGATGGAGTGGTTCCGCCGTTGGAAGGAGACGCGCATGAAGTGGCACCAGGCGTTGGGCTTTGGCGCGGAGAACTACCGGTTCCATGACCATGAGAAACTGGCGCACTACGCCAATGCCGCATGCGACATCGAATTCCGCATGCCGTTCGGTTTCAAGGAAGTCGAAGGCATCCACAGCCGCACCGACTTCGACCTGAAGCAGCACGAGAAGTTCTCCGGCCGCTCCATCAAGTATTTCGATCCCGAGACGAACGAAAGCTACACGCCGTATGACATCGAGACAAGTATCGGTGTGGACCGTATGTTCCTCACCGTGATGTGTCACTCCTACGCCGAGGAGCAGCTTGAGGGCGGCGAGACACGCGTGGTGCTCCGCCTGCCGGCCGCTTTGGCACCCGTGAAACTGGCTGTCATGCCGCTGGTGAAGAAAGACGGGCTGCCCGAGAAGGCGCGCGAAATCATCGACGAGTTGAAGTTCCACTTCAATTGCAAGTATGACGAGAAGGATTCCATCGGCAAGCGCTACCGCCGCCAGGACGCCATCGGAACGCCGTATTGCGTGACTGTCGACCACGACAGCCTCACCGATGGTTGTGTCACCCTGCGTGACCGCGACACGATGACGCAGGAGCGTGTGCCCATCAGCAGCCTGCGCGGCTTGCTCGAAGACAAGGTGAGCATCACGTCGCTGCTCAAAAAACTCTGCTAATCCTCTGACAGATGAAACGCATTCTCGACCTGTTCCTTCTTTTGGTCTTTGCACTGCCGGCGTTGACGGCGTGTGACAATTCAGAAGACACCGACGCCCAATGGACCGGCTGGAAAGAACGCAACGAGGCCTATTTCGCCGAGAAGATGCGCACAGCCCGCGCAGCCATCGCCGATGCCCAGGCGCTCTATGGTGACGACTGGGAAACGCATTGCGCCTGGCGCGTCTATAAAGACTATTCGCTTGCGGCCGACCAGCCCGGCACAGCCACCGACTCCGTCTGTGTGGAAATCGTCCGGAATGGAACGGGAAGCGGCTGCCCCATCTTTACGGATTCGGTCCGTGTCAACTATCGTGGGATGCTCATCCCAAACGAACTGGCTGAGACGCAAGTGTACCGCGACGGTTATGTCTTCTCGTACACCGGCATCTCGAAGGATTTCGACGACGTGTTCAACCCAGAGACGGCCATGCCGGCGATGATGTATGTCGGTTCGCTCACAACGGGATTGTGCACGGCGGTACAGTATATGCACATCGGCGATCTTTGGCGGGTATATGCTCCGGCCAGTCTTGGCTATGGCAGTACGGAACATAACGTCATACCTGCGTGGTCAACTCTCGTGTTCGAAATAGAGCTTAAAGCCTATTATCACGCAGGCATCGTGCCGCCAGTCTGGCGGATGGGCATGATGCAGGAGTAGCCCGCACGTGACACATATAATTATAAGGGCCATCCGGAAGTATAGTCGGATGGCCCTTTCTGTGTGGGTGTGGACGGTTGGTCCTTCGCAAATGATTTATCCGGGGAAATCGGTCTTGTAGAGCGTGTCGATAATGCCGTCGCAAAGACCGATGACCGGGACGACGATGTCCTTGGCCCGTACGGCTGCTGCCACGGTGAGGAAAATCTCTGCGGCCGGCACGATGACGTCGGCACGGTCGGCTTTCAGTTTGTACTCTGCCATGCGCTGTTCCGGTGTGAGGGGATTCAGGACTTCGTAAAGGCCGCGTAGCTCCTCGATGGTGAGGACGCGCTTCTTTTCCTTCTTTCCTGTCAGGCGGTAGAGCTTGTTGATGTTGCCGCCCGAGCCGATGATATGCACGTCCTCGTATGGCGCGGCCAGTTCTGTGAGTTCGGTCCGCATCCGTTGCCATGCCGTTTCATCGACTCCGCCGTTCAGAATGCGGATAGTGCCAATGTTGTAGGAGCGCGAGCAGACCAGTTCTCCGTTGGTGAGAAGATTGATTTCCGTGCTGCCACCGCCGACGTCGACATAGATGTAGTTGCCGTTGCGGTCCTCAAGCTGTTCGACGTGATTGTTATATACGATGCTGGCCTCCTCTTCGCCGGCGATGATTTCAATCTGTATGCCGGTGTCTTTGAATATGTTCTCGATGAGTTTGGGGCCGTTGGCCGCGTCGCGCATGGCTGAGGTGGCGCAGGCGCGGTAGCGGTCGACGTCGTAGATTTTCATCAATTGGCGGTAGGCCTTCATGAGGCGCTCCATCCTTTTTGCCTTGGTGTCTGAGACACGCCCGTCGCGGAACACGTCGAATCCCAGGCGCAGCGGAACGCGCAGGAACAGTTGTTTGGTGAATTCAGGTGTTGTGCCGTCCGTCTCTACCTTTTTGATGAGCAGGCGGGCTGCGTTGGAGCCGATGTCGATGGCAGCGTAGTTGACGGTTTTCATTCTTTCAGTTCTTCTTTTTCAAGTTTGAGGTAATGTTCGTAGAGCTCTTCCTGCGAACGGAGAGGCTCTTGGCCGGGCGCAACGCTGAGGGCGGTGTCACCACCTTGGCCGTCGACGATGCGGCCTTGGCTGGTGTCGGCCAGACCGAGGTCGACAATTGTGTGCAATTCGGCACGGATGGCCGGGTCATAGACCGGCGTGACGACCTCAACGCGGTAGTCAAGGTTGCGGGGCATCCAGTCGGCCGAACCGATGAAGCACTGCTCTTGCCCGCCACCGGCAAAAATAAAAATGCGGGAGTGCTCGAGGTAGCGGTCGATGATGCCGATTACTTTGAGGCGGCCGCCGAGCTGAGGCTGGTCGGGCACGAGCGAGCAGTTGCCGCGTATGAGGAGGTCGACCGGTACGCCGCTGCTGGCTGCCTCGTAGATTTTGTCAACCATGATGGGATCCGTGATGTGGTTTACCTTCATCTTAATACCCGAAGGCAGGCCTGCGCGGTGGTTCTTTATTTCCGCATCGATCAGGCGCAGGAAGCGTTTTTTCATCTCGTTGGGCGAGACGAGGAGTTCGCGGAACTTGATGGGCGAGTAGGGACGCTCGATGAAACGGAAGACGCGGTCGACGTCCTGCACGATGGCCCGGTTGGCCGTCATGAGCAGGCAGTCGGTGTAGACACGGGCGTTGCCTTCGTGGAAGTTGCCCGTGCTGATGCAGGCGATGTCCGTGCCGTTCTTGAAACCGACGTGCGTGATCTTGGAGTGCACTTTGAGGCCTTCGACGCCGAAGATGACGTGGATGCCGGCGTCCTGCATGCGCTTGCTCCAACTGATGTTCGACGCCTCGTCGAAGCGGGCGAGCAGCTCGATGACGACGGTCACTTTCTTCCCGTTGCGGGCGGCGCTGATGAGGGCTTTGACCACTTTGGAGTCTTTGGCCAGACGGTAGAGTGTTGTCTTGACCGACTTGACCGCAGGGTTGATGGCCGCCTCTTGGAGCAACCGGATGTAGGAGTCAAAGCTGTGGTAAGGCACATGGAGGAAGCGGTCGCGCTGGCGGATGAGGTCGAAGAGGCTTTCGGCGCCTGCGAGTTCATGACGCAGGATGCTGGGCCACGCGGGGTATTTCAGGTCTTTCCGTCCACAGTCCGGGAAGCCCATGAGGTCACGGTGGTTCTGGTACTTGCCGCCGGCGAGGGCCGTGTCGAGACGCTCGTTGTCCAGCTTGTTCATCACGCGGCGCAACATGCCGGCCGGCATGGCGCCGTCGTAGATGAGCCGGAGCGGGAGGCCGAGGCGCCGGCTTTTGACACCCTTCGAGATTTTCTGGAGCAGGCCGTTGCGCAAGTCGTTGTCGATTTCCATCTCGGCATCCTTGGTGAATTTGAAGCTGTAAGCCTCGTAGTGGTCGAAGTGGAGGCCAGGGAAGAGCAGGGGCAGGCAGCAGCGCACCACGTCGTCGAGATACATCAGGTAGCTGCGGCCGCCGCGGTCCGGAAGCCGCACGAAGCGCCCCACGCGGCTGACTGGGAGCGGAAGGAGGGCGTAGTAGTTGCGTTTGACGCCCTCGCGGCTTAGTTTGACGGCGAGGTAGATGCAGTCGTCGGCCTCGTCGTCGAAACGCTTGACGCTGTCGAGCCAGATGGGAGCCAGGTGGCCGTTGAGCTCGCGGCGGAAAAAGTCGTGCACGTAGGCTTGCTGTTCGGCGTCGATTTCCTTTTCATTGACGAGACAGATACCCTCTTTGCGCAGGCAGGCTGTCACGTTTTCGACGGTTTCCTGGTATTCTTTCGAGTAGACGTTGTTCAGCTTGTTGATGGCTTTCAGCAGGGCGCGGGCTTCCTTGTATTCCTCGCGGGCGTTCTTGTCGTCGTATTCGGCGATGCGGCTGATGCTGGCCACGCGGACGCGGAAAAACTCGTCGAGGTTGTTGGAGTAGATGCCGAGGAACGAAAGGCGTTCGAGCAAGGGGACGGTTTCTTTCTGTGCCTCTTGGAGAATGCGGTGGTTGAAGTACATCCAACTCACATCACGGTGAAGGTATTTCATGTGCTTGTCCATGGAAAAGGGTGTTGTGGTTATGGGGCAAAAGTAGGCGTTTCGTGTGACGATTCGGTTACATTCTGCCTTTAATCCGGCTTTTCAGGACGCGTGGCACGGCTTTGCCCGGTTGTATGGCCGGTTTTCTGTCCGCTGTGATGGCGTCTTTGTTTTTCTTTGCGTAAGTTTGCGCCATGAAAAAAGCGTGGCGTGTTCTTCTGGTTGCTCTCGGCACGGTGGCCTGCCTGCTCGGTGTGGTGGGCATTGTGGTTCCGCTGTTGCCTACTACACCTTTTCTCTTGCTGGCTGCGGCGCTTTATTGCCGAAGTTCGCCCCGGCTTTACGACCGTTTGCTGGGACACCGCCGCCTGGGGGCTTACATCCGGCATTTCCGCGAGGAGCGGGCGCTGCCGCTCCGGGTGAAGGTGGTGTCGGTCAGTCTGGTGTGGCTCACGCTCTCTTATGCCGCATGGGAAGCCGAGGCGTGGGGAGCTTGGCGCTGGTTGTTGCTTTTGCTGGCTCTTGGTGTGAGCCTGCACATCTTGCGTTTCCCTACGTTGCGCCGCCCGAGGAGCTGACCCGCCGGGCGGCACTTTCGCTCAACGCACGTTGTGGTAGCCCCAGTCGTCGATGGCGAATTTCCAATGGCTTTCGACCAGTTCGACGGTGCGGTCATCGTACTTGTACTTGTTTTTCTTGTATCCTTTCTTGCTTCCGACGTAAGCTTCGATGTCGGCGCGCGCGTCGTCCCAGCCCGGGAGGTTGAGGTCGCGGTAGATCTTTTCCGTCATGCCGAAGGCGTCGGCCTCGAAGTCCTCGAAGCGGACCTCGACGAGGTTGCCGGCGGGGATGCATCCCTTGTCGGCCTCGTACTTGCGGTAGAGTTTGGCATAGACGTCGAGGATGTTGGCTTCGAGTTGCTCGGGTGTGATGTCTTCCAGTTTGAGCGGCTGGATGGTGTTCGTGAAGAAGCTGCGCGTTGACTCGAACACGGTGTACGGGTTCCTCATCAGGTAGATGAATTTGGCGTTTGGGAACATTTTGACCAGTTCGCGCACGCGTCCTGTATGGGGCGGGTTTTTCGAGAGGAACTGTGTGCCGCCCGTGTTCCAGAGCGAGATTTTGATGAGCTTCGTGAATGTTTCCTCGAACGTTTGCAGCTCCTCGGGGGTGATGCCCTCGAAGAGCATGTAGCGGTCGCAGTACTCCTGCATGTACTTCGGCAGGAACCAGAAGTTGTAGTACGTGTAGGGCATCATATTGGCCAGCGCGAATTCCTCTTCCTGCGGAAGGTCGACTGACAGTTCCATGTTGTCGGTCGGCCGTTTGTCAGGCATCAGCCACGACATGTTTTTCTTGAAGAACGGCTGCCCGAACATCATCAGGTGCGGGAAGACGGTCTGGTACGTCGTGTTGTAGCCGAAATGCTTGTCGCACGAAAAGACGTTGTGCACGAACGTCGTGCCCGACCGCCAGTGGCCGAGAATGAACACCGGGTCGTGGAGCAACGGGCGGTAAGCCAACTGTTCGCGGTAGCGCTTGTCCTGGATGGGGGCGAGCGTCGAGAGCAGGCGGCAGACAGCCTTTGTCAGGCGGTACTTGCCCCGGTAGGCCGGATCGATATCACGGCCTTTCGTGATGGCCTTGAACGTATGCCAGTCGGCGCCGACCAATGTGTTGATGGGGAGTTTGTTGAATTCGAGAAGTCCCATGGTTCTTTTCAGGGTTGAGGTTCGGGTTTCCATTGCTGCCGCAGGTCTGTGTGTCAGTCCCGGGCGATGTGGCAAAAGTACGATTTTTTTCCGAGGCGTCGCGCCCGGTGGATACATAAAGGACACGAACTGTCCCATTTCGGCTCTGTTCCGGTGCGTCGGGGCGATGGGCGAAACGGTCGCAGTGGCGGGATTTCCTGGACGGCTGACCGCTATTTCTAGCGTAGTGACAGGATTTCCAGCCAGGACAGCAGGTTTACGGCCTCCGCCTCAGGGGCAGCCTAGGGAAGAGGCGGCGCAGGCGGATGAGCAGAGGAGTCAGGCGTCCGCCGGCCACGACGAGGGTGACGGCTGCGATGATGAGTACCAGGCCGACGGCTTCGCGTACGGTGAGCCGTTCGCCGAATACGGTGAGGCCGAAGAAAATGGCCGTCACGGGTTCAAGGGCGCCGAGGATGGCTGTCGGCGTCGAGCCGATGTACTGGATGGCTTTTGTCGTGCAGAGGAACGACACGGCAGTCGGCAGGACAGCCAGAGCCAGGAGGTTGCCCCAGAAATACCATGTGCGGGGCAGGGTGAGCTCCGTGCCTGTCAGAAGGCGTCCGGCAAACAGTGCAAGGCCGAAGAGCAGGACGTAGAGCGTCACTTTGAGCGTGGCGATGTCGCGGAGGCGCCGGTGATTGACACCGACGATGTAGACGGCATAGGAAAGCGCTGAGACGAAGACCAGCAGTGTCCCGGCGAGGCTGAGGGTGGCGCCGTCGCCGCCCTTGTAGAGCAGGCCGATGCCGGCCAGGGCCATGAGAATGCAGGCCATCGTCTGGCGCGAGATGCGCTCGTGGTAGGCGGCGGCCATGATCAGGGCGACGAGGATGGGGTAGACAAAGAGCAGCGTCGAGGCAATGCCGGCCGCCATGTAGCGGTAGCTGAGGAAGAGCGCTAACGAGGAGAGGGCCATGAGCAGGCCCATGACGGCCAGCGGAAAGACAGCAGTGCGGCTGACGCGGAAACTGCGCCCCCGGGCTTTGAGCATTGCGGCCAACAGGGGGATGGCGAGCAGGTAGCGGAAAAACAGGACGGATTCGGGATTCATGCCGTCGGCGTAGAGCGGCAGGGCGAACAGCGGGTTCATGCCGTAGGTCGTGGCGGCGACGACGGCGAGCAGGTAACCTTTGGCTTTGGGGTTCATGGGTGTGGATGCTTGGAGTCATTCATAAAAGCCGGACACCCGTGCGGGCATCCGGCTTTGTCCAAGGGGAGCGGGGCGTCGGCGCAGGCCTTCCTTACTCCTTGATGATTTTCACTTCCACCCCTTGGCGGCTGAGGTCTTTCACGGCGCGCTCGATGGCGTCGTAGTGTTCCGGGGCGATGCCGAGGCCGGGCAGGTTGAGGGTGGGGAGGCCCGTGTCGGCCGTGAGCAGGTCGCGCTCCTCGACGGGGGCGATGATCATGCCGACGGCGCTCGTGTTGTTGGTGATGGGGTCGATGAGGATAAAGGCACCCGTCGGCTTGTTCTCTTTGTAAGGATCAAAGAAGAGTTCTTTGGCCGTGGTGATGACGACGCGCCCGATCTCGTTCAGGTTGAGCGCTTTCACTTTGGACTGCGCCATGGTGTTCACGTCGACCTTGTACTTGATGTGGTCGATGTGGCAGCGGCTCGTGTTGGTGGTCTGTTTGATGTAGAACGACTTTTCGGGATCCATCACCTCCTCGTCCATCCAAACGAGCATGGCTTCGAAGTGGCGGCCTACTTGGGGCCGGTTGTCGGGACGGACGAGCATCTCGCCGCGCGAAATGTCGATTTCGTCTTCCAGCACGAGAGTGACGCTTTGAGGAGGGAATGCATAGTCCAGATCGCCATCGTAGGTGACTATGCGCTTCACGTGCGATTTCTTTCCCGAAGGTAGGGCCATCACTTCGTCGCCCTTGCGGATGACGCCAGAGGCTACTTTCCCCGAGAAGCCGCGGAAGTCAAGGTTCGGGCGGAGCACGTACTGCACGGGATAGCGGAAGTCTTTTAGGTTGTGGTCGTTGCCGATGTGGACGGTTTCGAGGTAGTCCAAAAGGCAAGGGCCGTCGTACCAAGGTGTGCGTCCGGATTTTTCGACGACGTTGTCGCCGTCGAGAGCAGAGAGAGGGATGCACACCACGTCGGGGATGCCGAGCGGAGTGACGAAGGCCTTGAAGTCGGCAACGATCTTGTCGAATACGTCGTGCGAGAAATCGAGCAGGTCCATCTTGTTGACGGCCAGCACGACGTGTTTGATTCCCAAGAGAGAGACGAGAAACGTATGCCGCCGGGTCTGCGTGATGACACCTGTTCTGGCGTCGACGAGGATAATGGCGAGGTTGGCCGTTGAACCGCCGGTGATCATGTTGCGTGTGTACTGTTCGTGTCCCGGCGTGTCGGCTATGATGAACTTGCGCTTGTTGGTCGAGAAGTAACGGTAGGCCACGTCGATGGTGATGCCTTGTTCGCGTTCGGCTTTCAGACCGTCGCAAAGCAGTGCGTAGTCGATGTGGTCGCCGGCGTTGCCCATGCGTTTGCTGTCGCGTTCAAGAGCGGCCAGCTGGTCTTCATAGATTTTCTTGCTGTCGAACAAGAGACGGCCGATTAGGGTCGACTTTCCGTCGTCGACCGACCCGGCGGTCAGGAGCCGGAGCAAGTCTTTCTTCTCGTCACGATCGAGGAATTCCTCGATTGACAATTTATTTTGTTCCATATCGTTGGTTTTCAATGGTGCACTGTTCGTTCTTAGAAGTAGCCTTCGCGTTTTTTCTGTTCCATGCTCGCGTCTTGATCGAAGTCGATGACGCGTGTCGTACGTTCGCTTTTGGTCGTCGTCATCATCTCTTCGACAATCTTTTCGATGGTGTCGGCTTCACTTTCGATGGCTCCGGTCAGCGGCCAGCAGCCCAAGGTGCGGAAACGTATCTTGCGCATCTTTATCTCGCTGCGGTACTTTTCAGGCAGACGGTCGTCGTCGGGCATAATGAGCTGTCCGTCAATTTCCACGGTGGGACGCTCTTTCGCAAAGTAAAGCGGAACGATCGGGATGTTCTCCAAGCGGATATATTGCCAGACATCGAGTTCCGTCCAGTTGCTCAGGGGGAACACACGAATGCTTTCGCCTTTATGAACGCGGGTGTTGTAAATATCCCATAACTCCGGGCGCTGGTTCTTGGGGTCCCATTGATGAAAACGGTCGCGGAAGGAAAAGATACGTTCCTTGGCGCGGCTCTTCTCTTCATCGCGGCGCGCACCGCCAAAGGCCGCGTCGAAACGGTATTTGTCGAGGGCATGCAGAAGCGCCTGTGTCTTCATCAGGTCGGTGTGCACCTTGCTGCCGTGAGTGAATGGGCCGACTCCGGCACGGAAGGCCTCCATGTTGCTTTCTACGATGAGTTTCCAGCCGTGGGCTGCGGCGTATTCGTCGCGGAACTTCTGCATTTCCTTGAACTTCCACTTCGAGTCGATGTGCATCAACGGGAATGGCGGCTTGCCTGGGGCAAAGGCTTTCTCAGCCAGCCGGACCATGACGGAAGAATCCTTGCCGATGCTGTAAAGCATGACAGGGTTTTCAAACTCCGAAGCCACCTCGCGGATGATATAGATGGATTCTGCCTCTAACTCTTTCAGGTGGCTTAAACTGTATTCCTCTTTCATCTTTATATATTAAAAGGAGTTCTTATTTCGTTGTCAGTCTGTTTTCGAGCAGTTTCATCAGCATAGCGACGCCTTCTTCAACGCTCAGATGCGTCGTGTCGATTTCGAGGGCCGGATGTTCCGGTGCGTCAAAGGGCGCCGAAATGCCTGTAAAGTCGGGGATTTCTCCCCGTCGTGCCCGCGCATAAAGTCCTTTGACGTCGCGGCGTTCGCATTCGGCCAACGGAGTGCTTACGTAGACTTCGAGGAAGTCTTCGTCGCCGATGATGTCGCGGGCCATGGAGCGAAGGTCGTTCGTGGGGCTGATGAAGGCCGCTACGGTGATGATGCCGGTGTCCACGAAAAGCTTGGCGACTTCTGCAATGCGGCGGATGTTTTCCCTGCGGTCCTCAGCCGAAAAACCGAGGTTGTTGTTGATGCCCGTGCGGATATTGTCGCCGTCCAGCACGCGGCAGAGGTTGCCGCGGCGGTAGAGTTCGCGTTCGAGGGCTACGGCCAAGGTGCTCTTGCCAGAGCCGCTAAGGCCTGTGAGCCAGATCATGGCTCCACGCTGGCCGAGCATCTGTTCACGCTCACGGCGGCTGAGCAGACGGTCGAAGATGGGGTAGATGTTTTCGTTCTGTGGCATATTTCTTTCAGAATGGCCAGAAAATCGGGACCAGCACGACGGTCAGCACGAAGGTGATGAGGTTCAGCGGGAGGCCGATGCGGGTGAAATCCTGGAACTTGTAATTGCCCAGACCTTGTACGATGAGGTTGGTCTGGTAGCCGATAGGCGTGGAGAAACTTGCGGACGCCGCTACGCAGATGGTTACGAAAAACGGTGTCGGGTCGACCCCCATGTGTTGTGCTATCGACAGTGCGATGGGGAAAGCAAGCGCCGCTGCGGCGTTATTGGTCATGATTTCTGTGAACAGGTTTGTGATGAGGAAAATAACGGCCAGCATGACGATAGGCCCGTGCTCGCGACTCATTCCTGTGACGAACGCTGCGATACCGTCAGCCATGCCTGAGTTCTGCATGGCGCGGCTGATTGCAAAGGCACTGGCGATGGTGATCAGTATGTCCCACGAGATGAACTTGGTGTACTTTCGTGCGGGGAATATGTTGCAAAGCGCCATCACAACTGTTGTCACGCAGACAAAGAAAAACATGTCGAGCTGCATGTCGGGGATGACCTCTTTGACGGCGGGAAGTTCGCCCACTGTCGCTCCGATAATCATCAGTCCGAGCAGGACGATGGCCAGCCATCGTTTACGGGGGCTTAGCTTGGGTTCGGCGTCCTTTCCGTTGGCCAGCATGACGAACACGGAACTCTCGCCCCACGTTTGCATGAACGAGTCGTCGGCCATAAGTACGAGCGTGTCGCCTTCGCGGAAGCGTTCCTTGTGCAGGCCGCGCGAGATGTTGCGTCCGCCACGCTTGATCTCGACAAGGGTGGCGCCGTAGTGGCGTTTGAAGTCGAAGTCCTCCACACGGCGGTTGATGCCCGGAAAACGGGGTGCCAATACGGCCTCCACACGGTGGTAGACGCTTTTCCCGCCGCTGCCTTCGGCCGGTTCGGCGCTGTCAGGCCGGTCTTCGGGCAGGAGGCGCTTCGACGCAAAGAGGATGTAGATCATGCCTGCTATGGCGACAGGCAGGCCGATCATGCCGAGCTCGAACATCGTGAAGCCTTCGTAGCCGGCGTCGAGCACCATGCCGTGGACCACGAGGTTGGTCGACGTGCCGATCAGTGTGCACATGCCACCGAGTATAGTGACGTAAGAAAGTGGGATTAAGAACTTCGTTGCTGGAAGTTTGGCCTTTTCGGCCCAACGCTTGATCATCGGGGCGAAGATAACGACGACCGGCGTGTTGTTAAGGAACGCCGAGACGAAAGCGATGACCGGCATCATGCGCAGTTGGACGCGTTTTACGGTCGAGCTTCCTTTGGGTAGCAGGCGGGCAAGCAGTTGTTCGAGCAGTCCTGATCGCCGCACGCCTTCACTGACGAGGAAGAGCAGTGCCACGGTGATCATGCCTTTGTTGCTGAATCCTTCGAGCAGGTCTTTGGGCGTCAGGATGCCCGCACAGAGAAAGATGACAGCACCCGAGAAGAGGACAAGGCCCGGCCGCATCTTGTCGAGCACAAGGGCTACGATGAGCAGGGCTAGTATGGCGATGACAAAGAGCGAGGCTAACGTCATGACTGCATGGTTTTGGCGTCGCGGCGGACGATGAATGACGGATTGTGCAAGTCGGCCTTGTTATAGCGGAGCGGCGTGCCGCTCCCGGCTTCGACAACGCTGCTTCCGGCAGCCCGGGCGATGGCATCGCCGGCTGCCGTGTCCCACTCCATCGTGGGTGCCAGGCGGGGGTAGGCGTCGGCTGTTCCCTCGGCTACGAGGCAGATTTTGATGCTGCTGCCGCTGCTGAGCGTGCTGACATGAGCGTGCTCGCGACGGGCTTTCTCAATGAAAGCCTCAGTTTCCGGTGATAGGTGTGAGCGCGAGACTACGACCACATAGTCCTCACGCTTTGCGCTGAGCGGCAGCCGCTGTCCTGCCTCGGACATGGTGTCCCACATCACCGATTCTACGGCTGAGGCATTCGCTGTCTTATACGCTCCGAGTCCTTCGGCGCCGAAATAGAGCGTATCGGTTACGGGTACGTAAATCACACCGCCCACGGGACGCCCGCCGTCAATGAGGGCAATGTTGACAGTGAACTCACCGTTGCGTTTGAGGAACTCTTTGGTGCCATCGAGCGGGTCGACCACCCAAAGTGTGGTCCATGCGCTTCGTTCTGCGTAAGGAGCGTGGCTGCCTTCCTCGCTAAGCAGGGGGAAAGGCGTCTGTTCCGCCAATCGGCGGGCTATGAGGGCGTGGGCTTCACGGTCGGCCCGCGTCAGGGGTGAATTGTCGGCCTTTCGCTCCACTTCCCAGTCGGCGTCAGGCGCATTGTAAACAGACAGGATGGCTCTGCCTGCGTCGAGGGCGGCGCCGAGCGCCACAGAAAGGTAGGATGTGATATTTTCCATGCGTACGCGCAAAGGTATAAGAGTAGGCAAAAGTAGAAATAAAAAGTGGGGTGAGGAAATCTGAGGAACTAAAAATGGAAAAAGGGACACTATGTGTCAATTTTTGCCCACTCTGGTAAAAAGGCAGTCGCCGTTTCGTAAAAACAGTCACTGCGACTGTTTTTGCGGTCGCAGTGACGGAACGAACAGGTGCTGCGACCATTTGTCTTGTTGTCGTTCCGAAACAGTCGTTCGACTTTCTTGAATTTTCTTTTCTTCTTGAACGGTGATATAGATGGCTTTTTGCTTTTATTTTTTCTGTTTTCGTGGAAATAATATGTAGTAATTGATTTTTTCATGGTAATAGTTGAAATTTCTTTGTCTTTGTTTGCCTATTTGAAGTTAACCATCTATTTTTGCAACCGATTTGAAAGAGATAGTGGAAATACATTAGAAAATTAAATCATTAGATATGTTATTTGACGGAATAATGTCAAAAAAATCAACTTGTCTACTGGCCGGTCCGGTCGGACTTTACGACCCGATGACCGAACACGATGCCTGCGGCGTTGGTATGGTGGTTCACCTGCGTGGAGAGAAATCGCACATGCTCGTCGAACAAGCCTTGACCGTATTGGCCAACATGCGGCACCGTGGTGCCGAAGGAGCCGACTCGAAAACGGGCGACGGTGCCGGCATCCTTGTCCAGATTCCTCATGAGTTCATCCTGTTGCAGGGCGTGGCTGTTCCTGAACGCGGTTACTACGGGACGGGGCTTGTTTTCCTGCCCAAAGACAAGGAAGCGCAGCGCGACATGCTCATCGCCATGCGTGAGGAGACCGAAAAGCTCGGCGGGACCTGGCTGGCAGTGCGCGACGTGCCCGTGCGGCCCGAAGTCTTGGGCGAGGCTGCCCGGGCGAGCGAACCGGCCATCAAACAGGTGTTCGTCGCGGGTTTCGGCGCCGGTGACGCAGCCGAACGCCAACTCTACCGGCTGCGCAAGCATATCGAGCGACGCATCGCACACGATGCCCCGGAGGGAGCGGCGGATTTCTATGTCGTTTCGCTCTCTTCGCGCACACTTATATATAAAGGCATGTTGTCGTCCGTGCAGCTCGGAGATTATTTTCCCGATCTCAGTCATCCTAACTTTACGAGCGGACTGGCCTTGGTGCATTCGCGTTTCAGTACGAACACGTTCCCGACTTGGGCTCTGGCACAACCGTTCCGCCTCTTGGCTCACAACGGTGAAATCAATACAATCCGCGGTAACCGAGGATGGGTCAGCGCACGCGAGGCTGCGCTTTCCTCGCCGGCCTTGGGCGATGTGGCGGACTTCTCCCCGATAGTTCAGCCGGGCATGTCGGACAGCGCCTCGCTCGACAACGTGCTCGAATTCCTTGTGCGCAGTGGCCTCTCGCTGCCTCACGCCATGTCGATGCTCGTGCCCGAATCGTTCGATGCGAAGAATCCCATCAGCGACGCCCTGAAAGCCTTCTACGAATACCATTCCATCCTTGTCGAACCTTGGGACGGGCCGGCAGCCCTCCTTTTCAGCGACGGCCGCTATGCCGGCGGTATGCTTGACCGTAACGGCCTGCGCCCCGGACGTTACTTCATTACCGGCGATGGACTCATTGTGCTGGCCAGCGAGGCCGGTGTACTCGACGCTGACCCAACCGACATCTGTCAAAAGGGCCGGCTACAACCCGGTAAGCTCTTCATGATTGACACGCAGGAGGGACGTATCTACTACGACGGCGAGCTCAAACAACAGCTGGCCGACGCTTATCCTTATCGCACCTGGCTTGAAAACAACCGCCTTGAACTCGACAAACTGCACAGCGGTCGTCAGGTCACATCCCGTGTCGACGATTTTGACCGCAAGCTCCGAGCCTTCGGTTACTGTCGCGAGGATGTCAGCCGCATCCTCGGCCCGATGGCACAGCAGGCCGCAGAGCCCACGACGGCTATGGGGAACGACACGCCGCTTGCTGTGCTTTCCGCACGGCCACAGCTCTTTTTCAACTACTTCCGTCAGCAGTTCGCGCAGGTGACCAATCCGCCCATCGACCCCATCCGCGAACGTCTGGTGATGTCCTTGGCGGAATACATAGGTCGTGTCGACGGGCAGTTGCTCGTGCCCGGCGAAAGCCACTGCAAGATGGTGCGCCTTCCTCACCCCATCCTGAACAACCGTCAGCTTGACGTGCTTTGCCACATCCGCTACAAGGGTTTCACAGCCGTTCGGTTGTCCATGCTCTTTGAGCGCGAAAAGGGAGGAAAGGGCCTGCGCGACGCCTTGGTCGGACTCTGCCGCCAAGCGGAAGCTGCCATCGACGGCGGAGCCAGCTACATCGTGCTCACAGACCGCGATGTCGACGCCACTCATGTCGCCATCCCTTCGCTTCTCGCCGTGTCGGCCGTCCATCACTACCTCATCCGTGTGGGCAAACGCTCACGAACGGCGCTTATCGCGGAGTGCGGCGAAGTCCGCGAAGTGGAACACCTTGCCTTGTTGCTCGGCTTTGGCGCCAGTGCCGTCAATCCGTATATGGCGTTCGCCCTGCTCGACAGAATGGTCAGTTGTCACGACCTTCAACTCGACTACGAGACAGCCGAACGCAACTACATCAAAGCGCTTTGTAAGGGCCTCCTGAAAATCATGAGTAAGATGGGAATCAGCACCTTGCGCTCTTATCGTGGTGCCCGCATTTTCGAGGCTATTGGTCTCGGCGACGAGTTGAGCCATGACTATATGGGAGGGCTCCCCTCACCCATTGGCGGAGTGGGGCTCGACGAGGTGGCACGCGATGCCATAGCTTTCCATGCGGCGGGATATGATGACGAGATTACCGAAGGTTCTCTCTTGCCATCCAACGGCCTCTACGCCTATCGCAAGGACGGCGAGACGCACGCCTGGGACCCTGACGCTGTCCGTCTGCTCCAACTCGCTACACGCTTGGGCAGTTATAAGAAGTTCAAAGAGTTTACCCACCATGTCGACAACCGTGAGCAGCCTGTTTTCCTGCGCGACTTTTTCGATTTCCGCCGCAATCCGATTTCCATAGACCGCGTCGAACCGGTTGAAAGCATTGTGCGTCGCTTCGTTACGGGAGCCATGTCATTCGGAGCCATCAGCCCGGAGGTTCACGAAGCTATTGCGGTGGCCATGAACACCCTCCACGCTCGCAGCAACACCGGCGAGGGAGGTGAGGATGCCGCCCGCTTCGGCACCGGACGCCGTAGCGCCATCAAGCAGGTTGCCTCTGGACGTTTCGGCGTGACGACGGCCTACCTCGTCGACGCTGATGAAATACAGATCAAGATAGCCCAAGGTGCCAAACCGGGTGAGGGAGGGCAGCTTCCGGGCTTCAAGGTCGACGAAGTCATTGCCCGGATGCGTCACTCGATACCAGGCATCTCGCTCATCTCGCCGCCGCCTCATCACGATATTTATTCCATCGAAGACCTTGCCCAACTCATTTTTGACCTCAAAAACGTCAATCCCCGTGCCAAAGTGAGCGTGAAGCTCGTGGCCGAGCACGGCATCGGCACTATCGTGGCCGGTGTGACGAAAGCCAAGGCCGACATCGTCGTCATCTCCGGTGCGGAAGGCGGGACGGGCGCTTCGCCGGCCTCGTCGGTACGCTACGCCGGCAGTGCGCCCGAACTGGGATTGAGCGAGGCGCAACAGACGCTCGTTCTCAACGACCTGCGCGGGCGGGTGACGCTCCAAGTCGACGGACAGCTCAAAACCGGACGCGACGTCGTCCTCATGGCCATGCTTGGTGCCGAGGAGTTCGGTTTTGCCACGGCAGCTCTTGTCGTCATGGGATGTGTCATGATGCGCAAATGTTCTCAGAATACGTGTCCCGTCGGTGTCGCCACGCAGGATCCGGCGTTACGCAGACACTATGCAGGGCGCAGTGAATACCTCATCAACTACTTCCGCTTCCTGGCGCAGGAGGTGCGCGAACTGCTGGCCGAACTGGGCGCCGAAAAGCTTGACGACATCGTCGGTCACACGGAGCTGATTGTCCGCAAACCGGATATGAAACAGCCCAAGCACGCCCTGCTCTCGTTCGACCGCCTGCTGGCCCGCGTCGGGGGCGGCCACGCCCTGTATCGTGTCGGGGCGCAACAACTCGACCTTTCGACCGTGAAAGACGTAGGCATTCTGCGTAAGATAGACGAAACGCCCGGCTTGCAGCGTATATCGATGGTGATGGATATCCGCAACACAGACCGCTCTGTCGGTGCTCTCCTCTCGGGTGAAGTGACGAAGCGCCGTGGTGCCTCCGGCCTGGACAATCACGAAATCGACGTGAAGTTCACCGGGTCGGCAGGCCAGTCGTTCGGAGCCTTTCTCGTGCCGGGCATCCACTTCGTTCTCGAAGGTGAAGCCAACGACTATCTGGGCAAGGGGCTCTCCGGCGGCCGCATTGTCGTCGTTCCGCCAGCCGGAAGCACTTTTGACCCTGGGGCAAGCGTCATTGCGGGCAACACGCTCCTTTATGGCGCCACCAGTGGCGAAGTCTACATCCGCGGGCAGGTCGGCGAGCGTTTCGCCGTGCGCAACTCTGGGGCCGTGGCCGTCGTCGAGGGCGCCGGCGACCACTGCTGCGAATACATGACGGGAGGCCGGGTCGTCGTGCTCGGTCCCACGGGGCGCAACTTTGCTGCCGGTATGTCGGGCGGCATCGCCTACGTATGGAATCCCGACGGTGATTTTGACTATCACTGCAACATGGAAATGGTGGAGCTCTCATTGATTGAAGAGAATGCTGCACGCAAGGAACTCTACGCTCTTATCCGCCAGCATTTCCTCTACACGGGTTCGCAGCGGGCCGGCAGGCTGATCGACGAGTGGGACGAGCGAGTGGGGGAGTTTATCCAAGTGACGCCCGTGGAGTACATGAAGGTGATGCACGAGCAGCAGATGCAACGCTTGGCACGCCGCATTGCCGACGCTGACAGTGAGAATGTATAGTCAAACCGACAAATAGCATTACAAAATATGGGAGATCCGAAAGCTTTTCTGACTGTGCCGCGTAAGGAGGCGGGCTATCGCCCCGTCTATGAGCGGATCAGAGATTTCAGCCAAGTCGAGCAGACACTCAACAGCCACGACCGCCGTCAGCAGGCGTCACGCTGCATGGACTGCGGCCTGCCTTTCTGTCACTGGGCCTGCCCGTTGGGCAACAAACCGCCAGAGTTCCAAGATGCCCTTTTCCGGGGAAAGTGGGAGGAGGCCTACCGGCTTCTTGCGGAGACGAACGACTTTCCCGAGTTCACCGGTCGCGTCTGTCCGGCACTCTGCGAGAAATCGTGCGTGCTGAAACTCTCGTTCGATGCCCCTGTTACCATCCGCGAGAACGAGCTGGCTCTGGCCGAGGCTGCTTTTCGCGAGGGTTATGTCGTGCCCCTACGTCCACGTCGTACGGGCCGTCGTGTGGCTGTCGTCGGGTCTGGGCCGGCAGGTCTTTCGGTGGCCTGTCGCCTCAACGCACGGGGGCACGAGGTCGTTGTCTTCGACCGTCAGCCACGCCCCGGCGGCCTCCTGCGCTACGGCATTCCGAACTTCAAGCTCGACAAGAGTGTCATCGACCGCCGCATCCGGGTGATGGAGGCGTCGGGCATACGTTTTGAGATGGGGCGTGAGATGGACACCACGCATGTGCCCGAAGGATTCGACGCCTGCGTGCGCTGTACCGGCACTCCTGTGGCACGCGACCTCCCCCTTCCCGGACGCGAGGCTGCCGGCATCTATTTTGCCCTTGACCAGCTCGGACAGCAGAACCGCCTGCTCGACGGCGAGGACATCCCCGAAGCTGACCGCGTCAGTGCCAAAGGGCGGCGCGTACTCGTCATCGGAGGTGGGGATACGGGTTCCGACTGTGTCGGCACAAGCATCCGACAGGGCGCTCTTAGCGTGGAGCAAATCGAAATCATGCCCCAGCCGCCCGTGGGCGCCAATCCGCAGACGCCATGGCCCATGTGGCCCGCCGTACTCAAAACGACGAGCAGCCACGAGGAGGGTTGCCGTCGCCGGTGGAGCCTAAGTTCGCGCCGGTTTCTCGTCCGCGACGGCCGGGTATGCGGTGTGGAGGTAGAGCAGGTGGAATGGGAAAAGCGCGACGGCGACAGCCGACCCACAATGCGGCCCACAGGCCGCGTAGAGGTCATCGAGGCGGACATGGTGCTTCTTGCGCTGGGCTTTCTGCGGACTGAGACGGCGACGGAAGCCAGAGGCCTTTTCACAGCCGGCGACGCCGCCCAAGGACCTGGTCTTGTGGTGAGGGCTTTGGCCGATGGGCGTAGGGTGGCTGCCGAGATCGACGCCTACCTCAACGGACTGAACCGCTGAATCATCGACTGAAAACGAACAGCCACGACACAGGAAAAACGGATGCCGTCGGGAAACGGCCGGACGGCGTGAAAAGTCAAGGTCCCGCTATGATTTTAGTTTTCCCTTCCCTGACAGGATTTTCTGTCCGGCTGACTGCTTCTCCTGTCCGGCTGATTGAAAAACCTGTCGCCCTGCCCGGCTCGTCGGACAGGGGAAGAGTACGAACAATAAAACAACTATAATAAAACAGGAAACGTTATGTGTGGAATAACCGGTATTTTCAACATCAAGGAACAGACCCGCGATCTGCGTGAAAAGGCTTTGCAGATGGCCCGGAAACTGCGCCACCGCGGGCCGGATTGGAGCGGGCTTTACGTGGGCGGCTCGGCCATTCTGGCGCATGAGCGTCTGGCCATCGTCGATCCTCTCTCGGGCGGGCAGCCGCTCTTCACGCCTGACCGTAAGGTAGCGTTGGCCGTGAACGGTGAAATCTATAATCATCAGGATATCCGCGAACGTTACGCCGGGCGCTATGCCTTCCAGACCGGATCGGACTGCGAGGTCATTCTGGCGCTCTATCGAGACAAGGGCATTGACTTCCTCGAAGAACTGAACGGCATCTTTGCCTTTGCCCTCTACGATGAGGAACGTGACGAATACCTGATCGCCCGCGACCCCATAGGCGTCATTCCGCTCTACATAGGCCATGACCGCGAGGGACGCCTCTACTTCGGTAGCGAGCTCAAAGCCCTTGAAGGCTTTTGCGACGACTACGAACCCTTCCTGCCCGGGCATTACTATTGGAGCCGTGAGGGAAAGATGCACCGCTGGTATCACCGCGATTGGGAATGCTACGACGCAGTGAAAGACAACGGAGCCCTGGCGTCTGACGTCCGCACGGGCCTCGAAGCCGCAGTGCGTCGGCAGATGATGAGCGACGTGCCCTACGGCGTGCTGCTCTCGGGCGGTTTGGACTCCTCCGTCATCGCCGCCATCACGGCCCATTTCGCAGCCCACCGCGTCGAGACCGGAGGACGTGCCGCTGCGTGGTGGCCGCGGCTCCACTCCTTTGCCGTGGGGCTCGAAGGATCGCCCGATTTGGCCAAGGCGGCCGAAGTGGCGAAGTCTTTGGGAACCGTACATCACGAGGTGAAGTATACTGTCCAGGAGGGCCTCGACGCCATCAGGGATGTCATCTATTTTATCGAGACTTACGACGTGACTACCGTACGGGCCTCGACGCCCATGTACCTGCTGGCCCGCTTTATCAAGTCGATGGGCATCAAAATGGTGCTCAGCGGCGAAGGGGCTGACGAGATTTTCGGCGGTTACCTCTACTTCCACAAGGCGCCGACGCCACAGGCGTTTCACGAAGAGACCGTACGCAAGCTCTCAAAGCTCTATCTCTACGACTGTCTGCGCGCCAACAAGAGCCTGGCGGCTTGGGGTGTCGAGGGGCGCGTCCCCTTCCTCGACAAGGAGTTCCTTGATGTGGCCATGCGCCTCAACCCGTCGGCCAAGATGTGCCCGGGAAACGAAATGGAGAAGCGCATCGTCCGCGAAGCGTTCTCCGACATGCTCCCGGCCGACGTCTGCTGGCGACAGAAAGAGCAGTTCTCCGACGGCGTGGGCTATTCGTGGATTGACAGTCTGAAAGCGTGGACAGCCTCACAGGTGACAGACCGGATGATGGCTGAGGCCGCCGAACGCTTCCCCATCAATCCGCCGCGCAACAAGGAAGAGTATTACTACCGCAGCATTTTCGAAGAACACTTCCCGAGCGACAGCGCTGCCCGCAGCGTGCCGAGTGTGCCGAGCGTAGCCTGCTCGACGGCCGAGGCGCTGGCTTGGGATGCCTCGTTCAGCCAGATGAACGAACCCAGCGGCCGTGCCGTGCGGGGTGTCCACCACGACGCTTACGACAAATAGAAAGACAGAAAGGATGAAACACACGATAGCATTTACGAAGATGGAGGGTGCCGGCAACGACTATATCTATGTCGACGCCGCCCGCTTCCCTCTTGACCATCCCGAGGCATTTGCTGAACAGTGGAGCCGGCCGCATACGGGCATCGGAAGCGACGGCCTCGTGCTCATCTGCCCCTCGGACGTAGCGGATTTCCGTATGCGTATCTTCAACGCCGACGGCTCGGAGGCCATGATGTGCGGAAACGCCAGTCGATGTATCGGAAAATACGTTTACGAACACGGGCTTACCCGCAAAACCGACCTCACACTCGAAACGCTTTCGGGAGTCAAGCGGTTGCATCTGCACGTCGAGGATGGCACGGTGCGGCGCGTGACGGTCGACATGGGCTGTCCCGTTGTCGGTGCTGAATTGGCGGGCGAGACGGCAGTCCTGACAGCCCGCGGCCGCTACGAAGGTACGGTCGTTTCGATGGGTAATCCGCACTTCGTTATTTTCACGTCTGACGTAGCCGGCGTCGATCTCTCTGCCGAAGGTCCTTTGCTCGAACGCCACGAACGCTTTCCCGGCCGTACCAACGTGGAGTTCGCACAGGTCAGGTCGGCCGGGCACATACGGATGCGGGTTTGGGAAAGAGGCTCAGGCATTACACAAGCATGCGGCACGGGAGCCTGTGCTACGGCTGTGGCCGCCATTCATGCTGGCCGCTGCGGCCGCCGCACCGTAATTGAAATGGATGGCGGTCTGTTGGAAATCGAATGGCGCACCGACGACAACCACGTGTATATGACTGGTGAGGCACGAACGGTATATGAAGGAACTATAATCACGAATTGAAATATGGCAAACGTAAACGAGCATTTTCTCGAGCTGCCCGGCAGCTATCTCTTCTCTGACATAGCCCGCCGCGTGTCGGCCTTTCAGACTGCCCATCCCGGCGTGAAGCTTATCCGCATGGGCATCGGCGACGTGACGCTTCCCCTGCCCGCCGCTTCTATCAAGGCGATGCACAAAGCGGTCGACGACCTTGCCTATCGCGAGACCTTCCACGGATATGGTCCTGAGCAGGGCTATCGTTTTCTCGTCGACGCTATCTGTGAACACGATTACCGGCAGCACGGTCTGACGATAGCGCCGGACGAAGTATTCGTTAGCGACGGCGCGAAGAGCGATACGGGCAATTTCGGCGACATCCTCGCTACGGACAACCGCATCGCCGTGGCTGATCCCGTCTACCCTGTCTACGTCGACAGTAACGTCATGGCGGGTCGTGCAGGCTCCTTGCAGCCGGACGGACGGTGGAGCCGCATCACCTACCTGCCTTGTACTGCCGGTAATGGCTTCAAACCGGAGCCACCGTCGGAGCGGGTGGACGTTGTTTATCTCTGTTCGCCCAATAATCCCACAGGGGTGGCGCTGTCGCGTGGCGACTTGCAGAAGTGGGTTGATTATGCCCGCGCTAACGACGCACTGATTCTTTTTGACGCTGCTTACGAGGCATTCATCCGCCACGACGACGTTCCGCATTCCATCTACGAGATAGAAGGAGCAGAGGAGTGTGCGGTTGAATTCCGCAGCTTTTCGAAGACGGCGGGCTTTACCGGCGTCCGCTGTGGATACGTGGTTGTGCCGAAGA
>HF989224.1:28906-42781 GCA_000431275.1 Prevotella sp. CAG:755
GGATACGTGGTTGTGCCGAAGAGCGTCAGAGTGCGTTCGGCTGGTGAGGCGACGGTCGCGCTCAACCCGCTGTGGAACCGTCGCCAATGCACCAAATTCAATGGCGCGTCGTACGTGACGCAATGTGGTGCCGCAGCAATCTTCACACCAGAGGGCCAATCTCAGGTGCGCCAGCACATCGATTATTATCTCGAAAACGCCCGGACAATCCTCGATTGGGCCCATCGCACCGGGCTGAAAGCCTATGGCGGTGAGGACTCACCTTATGTCTGGCTTCAAACGCCCGACGGTTGTGGTTCGTGGGAATTCTTTGACCGTATGCTCAACGAGGCCGGAGTCGTCTGCACACCGGGTGTCGGTTTTGGTCCCTGTGGTGAAGGTTACGTCCGCCTGACAGCATTCAACACTCACGACGCCACACGTGAAGCGATGGAGCAACTCGCAGGCCTGTCATTATGATAAGATAATTAAAACATTCAATAAAAAGAACGTTATGTCCGATTTAAGATTCAAGGTCGTTGAAACGGCCTTCAAAAAGCGTCCGCTCGAAGTGAGACTACCGATTGAGCGGCCGACCGCTTACTTTGCGAAATATGTGTTCAACCGCGAGAAAATGTTCCGCTACCTCCCGGTCGACGTATATAACCGGTTGGTGGATGTCATTGACCATGGCGCACCGCTCGACCGCAGTGTGGCTGACGCCGTAGCCGCCGGCATGAAAGCCTGGGCCACCGATATGGGTGCTACGCACTATACCCATTGGTTCGCTCCGTTGACTGAGGGCACGGCCGAGAAACATGATTCGTTCTTCGAGCACGACGGGAAGGGCGGCATGCTTGAAGAGTTTACCGGAAAGTTGCTTGTGCAGCAAGAACCTGACGCCTCCTCATTTCCCAACGGCGGCATCCGCAACACGTTTGAAGCGCGCGGTTATTCGGCTTGGGATCCTTCGTCGCCGGCCTTTATTGTCGATGATACTCTTTGTATCCCGACCGTTTTCATCGCCTATACCGGTGAATCGCTTGACTATAAGGCACCACTGCTCAAAGCCCTGCGCGCCCTTGACCGGGCTGCTGTCGATGTCTGTCACTATTTCAATCCCGACGTCCGTAAGGTCATGGCTTATCTTGGGTGGGAGCAGGAGTACTTTCTCGTTGATGAAGGTCTCTATGCCGCCCGGCCAGACCTGCTCCTCACCGGCCGCACGCTTATGGGCCATGAAAGCGCCAAGAACCAGCAGCTCGAAGATCACTATTTCGGTGCCATCCCCGACCGCGTGGCGGCTTTCATGAAAGAGTTGGAGGTGGAAGCGCTTGAACTCGGCATACCTGTCAAGACACGTCACAACGAGGTGGCTCCCAATCAGTTCGAGCTAGCGCCCGTTTACGAAGAGTGTAATTTGGCCAACGACCACAATCTGCTCATCATGTCGCTTATGCGGAAGGTGGCACGGAAGCATGGATTCCGCGTCCTGCTCCACGAAAAACCATTCAAGGGCATCAACGGTTCGGGCAAGCATAACAATTGGTCGTTAGGCACGGACACCGGCCTGCTTCTCATGGCGCCAGGACGAACTCCGACGGACAACCTGCGCTTCGTGACGTTCATTGTCTGTACACTTATGGCAGTCTTTCGGCATAACGGACTGCTGAAAGCCAGTATATCCAGCGCGACCAACGCTCACCGTCTCGGGGCCAACGAGGCGCCGCCCGCCATCATCTCGTCGTTTCTCGGCGAACAGCTCACGCAGGTGCTGCGCCACATCGAGGAGCATCCCGAGAACGTGTCGCTCCAACTGGACGGCAAGCACGAGATGAAGCTCGACATCCCTCAGGTCCCCGAACTACTCATCGACAACACCGACCGCAACCGTACGTCGCCCTTCGCTTTCACAGGCAACCGCTTCGAGTTCCGTGCCGTCGGCTCGGCGGCTAACTGCGCCGCTGCCATGATTGTCCTTAACACCGCCGTGGCAGAGCAACTGACTCAGTTCAAGCACGATGTCGACGCCCGCATAGCTTCCGGCAGCGAGAAAGACGACGCTATCCTCGGTGTGCTGCGCGGTTATCTGAAAGAGTGTAAGGCTATTCACTTTGAAGGAAACGGTTACAGCGAGGAGTGGAAGGCTGAGGCTGCGCGACGCGGACTGGACTGCGAGACGAGCGTACCCGTCATCTTCGACAACTATCTGTCGGACGAAAGTGTCAGGATGTTTGAAAGCATGGGCGTGCTTACCCGGGCGGAACTCCAAGCGCGCAACGAAGTGAAATGGGAGACTTATACGAAGAAAGTGCAGATAGAGTCGCGCGTTTTGGGCGACCTGACGCTGAATCACATCATCCCCGTGGCCACGGCCTATCAGACTTCGCTCTTGACCAACGTAATGGACATGCGCAAGCTCTTCCCCGGCGAGGAGGGCGTCCGGCTGACTGCAAAGAACGTCGAGCTCATTGAGGCTATTTCTAAGCACTTGGCTTTCATTAAGGAGCGGGTCGACGCCATGATTGAAGCCCGCAAGCGGGCCAACGTCATTGCCGAAGAACGTGCCAAGGCTGTGGCTTATCACGACACCGTCGTGCCGATGTTCGACGAGATACGTTATCACATAGACAAGCTCGAACTCATCGTTGACGACCGCATGTGGACATTGCCGAAATACCGCGAGTTGCTCTTCATCCGCTGAGCCGCGGCCTGTCCGCGACGTGGCGTTCCCAACTCGCCGCAGAGGCCGCATCCGTCCGGCGGACAGAATGGTGCGTCGCAGTCATGGTCCGTTCCGTGGCTGCGGCGCTTTTTTGCTGTCGGCGTCAGGGAACGCCCGGGGCGGTGACGCGGTCGAAAAAGTCGAAGAACAGGGCATAAGCTTGGTCGCGGGCGGGACGCCGCGAAAGGAGAAGATCGTGCATGCCTCCTTGGACGACAGCACGTTCGACATGACAACCCAGCTTGGCGCCGCGCCGCTGGATGTCGCTGACCGAAAGCACGATGTCCGAACGCAGATAGCGTTCGTCCCAGCAGGCGCCGTCGACGGTCGAACTGTCTGAGGAGAGGACCAGCACCGGACACGTAATGCCTCCCCGGCGGACACGACGCTGCGACCGGGTGACCGCACCAAGCCAGCCGGCACATTTGGGCCATCCGTGCGGCTTTTTCCAGAGTGTGTCGTAGGTCCATTCGCCCTGCTGACCGGCAAGCAGCGTGCGGGCGTAGTTGTCGCCGCCCTCGCCTTGTACCTTCCATCGCGGCCAAAGTCGTCCCAGAAAGCCCACCGCCGGGATAGCTATGCGCTTTATGGCCCACCCGAAGTTCCAATCGAGAAACGGGCTGTTCAAGGCCAGCGCCACTATGCCTTGCCGCTTGCCGTGACGACGTACGTAGTCTGCCGCGATGAGGCCGCCCGTCGAGTGTCCCATGAGGACGACGCGTCCGTAACCCTCGCGACGGATGACGGCAAGGGCCGAGTCGATGTCGGCGTGATAGTCGCGCAGGTCGTCGGTGTAGAACGGGTCGCGCCCGGGGCGGATAGAGCGCCCGTAATCGCGCAGGTCGATGGCATAGAAGGCATAACCGCGCCGCGTGGCCGTGTCGCCGAGGGCAGATTGGAAGAAGTAGTCGTTGTAACCGTGCACGTAGAGCAGGGCGGCGCGGGCATGGGCGGGCGGCGCATGGCGCACGAGTGTGCAGACGGGCGGAACGGCGTCGCCGTCGGCTGGGAGGGCGATGGTGAGCCGGGCGTAGTCCGGGCGTAGGATGTCTGGGGTGTAACCGTCGGCCCGGAGGCGAGCCGGGAGAGTCAGTAGCAGGCCGAGCAGCCACAGAAGCGTGAAGCGATGTATCATAAGCGTATATATAATTATGGTGTAGTAGCGAAGCACGCACCGCCGTCGCGCATAGCGTTTGCACCGCCGTCGCGCATAGCGTTTGCACCGCCGTTATCAGTAGAACGTTACATGTTGGGGCGCCATTTCTGACGCCCGTCGCCCTGCCGGGCGAAACCACAGGCGAACGGGATGCTGCGGTGATGTCCACGGTCATTTCGGCGTTCATCGTTACGCCGTTCCGGCGTGCGGGCGTCATAAATGGCGTCCCTACGTTTACGCTCTACGGTCTTCGTCGTGGTTCGACATGCGTTGTGGCCGGTTTTCCCGTCGTCCGTGTGGCAGTTTTCGCCGTCCGCCGCAGTGTAGGGGCGCCATTTATGACGCCCGTCGCCCGACAGGGCGAAGCGCTGCATGCGTGGGGTGGAACGATGGTTTTTCCTGTCGCAGCGATAGAAAATTCTGTCGCGACGACAGGATTTTCTGTCAGGGCGATAGGTTTTTCTGTCGGTGCAGGGAACGTCAGAATCGCACCGTCTGCGATTTTCCCCACGCCGTCGGCCGTGTCCAGTGGACTGCGTGCCCGTCTTGTCGTGCGCGGCGAGCGTTTCAGGGCATCCATGTGTCGACCCCGTCGAGCGGATGAGCCCGTCGCCATGCCATAAAGTCGTCCCACGTGCGGACGCCGCCGTCGAGCACGGCGCGGTAGTACTCCACGCCTGCAATCTTTGTGTCGCCGGGTGTGGCGGCTTTCATGGCGAGTACGGCGAGGCGCGTTTCGGGCGTCAGACGGGCGGCAATGCGGTCGGCCACACGCTCGAAGAAACCGGCGAAAGGCGAATCTGATGGCATGTGGATGAGGTCTACCTGCCACGTCCGTCCCTCGTGGTCGGCAGCGTGCAGATGCCATTCGAGGCACTGTTCGTCCGTGTCGAGGCTGTTCGTGAACCAAGCGTTGCTGACGCCGGGCCGCGCGGTTATTTCGGCCACGGCGGCAAAGCTGTCGCGGACGCTGACAGAGGGGGAATAGATGTGGAAGTCTACGTCGAGGTGCGTCATCAGCAGGCCGGTGCGCAGCGATCCCACAAGGTGGGTCTCGGCACCTATGCGGCGGAAAGCCCCCTCGACGTCCAGCTGTTCAATGAGCCGCCGCGCCGCGCGTTGGTTGGCTTCGGCCAGGGCCAGCAGGGCGTCGATGTTGTCAGGAGTAGAGTCCTGCTTACTTGTCGTTTCGTCTGTTTTCATGGTGCCAAAGGTAAGGATGTTTCGCATGACGGCCAAACCGCCTTTGTCTTTTCGGCGAAATAGTATCAGCTTTTCCTTATTGACGGAGGGCATGACGCTGGTGTGCCGGGCCCATCGCCTCCGCTCCGTCAAGGATTGTGTGGCGGCAGTCGCGGCTGCACCGTTTTTTCAGTCCGGCCATGTATTCCGTGTCGCGGTTATTGCGTAAATTTGTTGCGCTGCCCCATCCTCATAAAAGAATGAAAATAGATCACATCGCCCTTTATGTCGCTGATTTGGAGGCGGCCCGCGTTTTTTTTGAACGCTTCTTCGGCGCGACGGCCGGCCCGGAGTACCACAACCCGGCGACGGGTCTGCGCACTTACTTCCTCAGTTTTGGCGGTGGGGCACGGCTCGAACTTATGACCCGCCCCGGGCTGGCCGCCACGCCGGGCCGCGACCTCCGCATGGGCTACGCCCACGTGGCCTTCGCCGTCGGCAGCCGCGAACGCGTCGACAGCCTGACCCGCGAGCTGCAACAGGCAGGCTGCGCCGTGGTGAGCGGGCCGCGCGTGACGGGCGACGGCTACTACGAAAGCTGTGTCGAAGGCCCTGAAGGCTGCCTTGTCGAAATCACCGAGTGAGCGGCGCCGCTGTGCGACGGCAGGCCTGCCCCCCGGCGGGCTGGGATTGACGGGAGGAGGGCTGCCCTGTTTCCTACCTACATGTGGTGATTTGCGGTCGCAGCGGCGGGATGTCCGCACAGTTGCGTGGATTTTTGCGTAACTTTACGCCGAAATTCAAAAAGGCACATGAAATTATCTGACTTAAAGACGGGCGAATACGGCATCATCGTCAAGCTGCACGGGCGCGGCAGTTTCCAGAAGCGCCTGGCCGAGATGGGCTTTGTCTACGGAAAGCGGGTGAAGGTGGTGCTCAACGCGCCTTTGCAGGACCCCATAGAGTATGAAATAATAGGCTACAAGATTTCGCTGCGGCGGGAGGAGGCCGACCGCATCGAAGTGGTCGGCGAGGCTGAGGCCCGCAACCTGGCACACGTCGAGACTGTCGAACTGTCGCGCGACGCCTCGGACTGCGACGACGCACGGCGGGTGGATGAAGAGATGGAGCGCTTGGCGCAGCGGCGTAACCGAGTGATCCGCGTGGCGTTGGTGGGCAACCCGAATTGCGGCAAGACGTCGCTTTTCAACATCGCCGCCGGGGCGCACGAGCACGTCGGTAATTACAGCGGCGTCACCGTCGACGCCAAGGAGGGCCATTTCGAATACGGCGGATACCGCTTCACGCTGGTCGACCTGCCCGGCACGTACTCCCTCTCGGCGTTCAGTCCCGAGGAACTCTACGTCCGCAAGAGCCTGACGGAGGAGATGCCAGACGTGGTGGTTAATGTGGTGGATGGCTCTAACCTGGAGCGTAACCTGTATCTAACGACGCAACTGATAGATATGGACTTGCGCGTAGTGATGGCGCTGAACATGTATGACGAGTTCCGCAAGCGGGGCGACCAACTCGACACCGAGCGCCTCGGCCAGCTGCTGGGGATGCCTCTGGTGCCTACGGTGAGCCGTACGGGCGAGGGCATCAACAGCCTCTTCGACACACTTATCCATGTCTACGAGCGTCAGCAGCCGCCTCTCTGCCGCCACATTCACATCAACCACGGCGCCGAGCTGGAGCAGAGCATCGCCCGGATCCAGCAGCTCATCAAGCGTGACGGCGGCATCCGCTACAAGTATTCTACCCGCTTCCTCGCGATCAAATATCTCGAACGCGACAAGGACGTAGAGGGTATTGTCGAGGCCCTGCCAGCCCGTGAGGAAATCATCGCCACCCGTTTTGAAGAGAAAAAAAGGGTGGAAGCCTTGATGCACACGACGTGCGACAGTGCCATCGTCGATGCCAAGTATGCTTTCATCCAAGGTGCGCTGAAAGAAACCTACGTCCCGGGCACGGCTGAGGCGGCCGGGAAACGTACACCGACCGACCGCATTGACGCCGTAGTCACCAACAAGTGGCTGGCCTTCCCTCTGTTCTTCTTCCTGCTTTATGTGATTTTCCAAGGCACCTTTACGTTGGGCAACTATCCGATGGAGTGGATTGAGTGGCTCGTCAGCGAGTTTGGGAACTGGATTTCAACTTATATGGCCGACGGCATGTTGAAAGACCTCATCGTCGACGGTATCATTGGCGGCGTGGGGAGCGTCCTGGTGTTCCTGCCGAACATTGTGATCCTCTATTTGTTCATTTCCCTGCTTGAAGATTCGGGTTACATGGCGCGGGCGGCATTCATCATGGACAAGGTGATGCACCGCATCGGACTGCACGGAAAATCGTTTATACCGATGATCATGGGCTTCGGCTGCAACGTGCCCGCCATCATGGCTACGCGCACCATCGAGAGCCGCCGGAGCCGCCTGATCACTATGCTGGTCATCCCGTTCATGTCGTGCACGGGCCGTATGCCGCTTTATATCCTTTTGGCCGGGGCTTTCTTCCCGCGCAGCGCCAGTCTCGTGGTGCTCGGGCTCTACGTGCTGGGCATCGTGGTGGCCGTCTTGTCGGCCCACCTCGTCGGGCGTTTCGTCCGCGAAGAGGACCTGCCCTTCGTCATGGAGTTGCCGCCCTACCGTGTGCCGACGGCGAAGTCCGTCTTCCGCCATACGTGGGAAAAAGGTAAGCAGTATCTGCACAAGATGGGCGGCATCATTCTTGTGTGTTCTGTGATAATCTGGTTCCTCGGTTATTTCCCGAATCATGACAGCTATTCCACTGCGACGGAACAACAGGAAAATTCTTACATCGGTCATATCGGCAAGGCAATCGAACCGGTGTTTGCGCCGCTCGGCTTCGACTGGAAGATGAGTACGGGCATCCTTTCGGGCGTCGGGGCGAAGGAACTCGTCGTGAGTACGCTCGGCGTGATGTATAGTGTTGGCGAGGTGGAAGACGAAGGCGACATGGCCGCGGGCGACACCGCCTTGCAACGGGCCCTGCTGCATACGCTCACGCCGGCCGCCGCTCTGTCTTACATGGTGTTCGTGCTGCTTTATTTCCCTTGTATAGCCACGTTTGCCGCCATCCGTCAGGAGAGCGGGGGATGGCGCTGGGCTGTCTTCTCGGCTGTCTATACGGTGTGTGCAGCGTGGATGGTGGCGTTTGCGGTCTACCGGCTTGCCCTCCTGTGGCTGTAATTCATGCGGCGCCCTGTCCCGGTGAAAAGGACAGGGCGCCGCACGAATGAGCCGTCGGTCGTGGGCATTTTCATGTGGCAGGATGTTGCGAGTTGGGCGGACATTCGGAGAAGCCGGCAGTTGCCTCTGCCCTTGCGGTCAGCCGTTTTGTTTTTTTCTTCCGCCGTGAAAGGAAGAACAGCCAGTTATTTAAGAAATTCAGTCAGCCGTCCCGTGAATGCTGTCAGCCGTCTTTTCACAACAGCCGGCCTGTGCATCCTGTCTGGGCATGGAGCCGGTCCGTCAACGAGGCCAGGCGGCTTTTCTTTTCTTGTCGGAAGGGAATGTGTTTCACTGCTGCCATAAACGAATGAATCGCCGCAAGCTTTCATCAAGCATGCGGCGATTCATCTGGCTGTGACCCGCTTGGGGCTCGAACCCAAGACCCCAACATTAAAAGTGTTGTGCTCTACCAACTGAGCTAGCGAGTCTAACCTCAGTGCTGTTAAGCGTGTGCAAAGGTAGGGAGTTTTGCCGGAATGGCCAAATGTTTTGCTTATTTTTTACGTCAGGGCTTCTTCCGGGGCTGCGGGCGGGTCGTCCGGAGTGTCGGGTTCTTTGACCACGTACCTTTTATAATAGGAGATAATGAGCGTGGTAAGCGGCAGGGCGATGATGAGGCCGATGATGCCCATGATGTATCCCCATACCGACAGTGAGAAGAGGACTATGGCTGGCGAGAGCCCCATGATCTTCCCCATGATTTTCGGTGTGACGACGGCGTCTTGTATCACTTGCACTACGCAATAGACCAATACGACGCTGCCCATCAGCCACCAGAAGCTGTCGCCGCTGTCTGCCGTGCGGAGCAACGCCAGAATAAGTGCCGGAAAGAAGCCGATGAGCTGCAAGTATGGCACGAAGCTGATGATGCCGATGAAGAGGCCCAGCCCGACGGGCATGGGGAAGTCGACGAGCAAGAAACCCACTGAGAACATGATGCAGTTGCTCAATGCTACGAGCGCCTGGCCACGGAAGTAGCCGCTCATGCCGTGCTCGACGTCGCCAACCAGTGCTTTTGCGAATGCCCTGCGCGATTTCGGGACGAAACGTAGCCATCCCGTGGCAAACTTCTCGTAGTCCATGAGCAAAAAGAAGAGGTACAGCAGGGCGATGAGCGACGACACAATGCTGAAAATGACGTTTGCCGTCGACCAGACCACGTTCCACACTTTCGGGGCTGTCTCTTTGAGGACATCGATGAGGTCATCCTTCTTCAACATCTCGGCGAGGTTGAGCCGCGAGAGGTGCTCGCTGATGAACGCTTGCAGCCCATGTGGGATACCGGGGGCTTTATATCCTCCCTCCAAATACCGCAGGGCTACGTCTTTCAGGTGTATGCACTCGTCGACCATCGGCGGGATGGCCAGATAGAGCAGGCCGGCGATCACGCCGCAGAGCAGCAGCAGCGTGACGATGATGGCCACGATCCGGAAGCGCAGCCGGCACTTATATTGGAAGAAACAGACGATCGGGTAAAGCATGTAAGCCACTACCCAAGCTACGGCGAAAGGGATGAGCACACCGCTCAGATAGTTGATGGCGGCGAGGACCAGCGCGAGGACGGCGATGAAGATGAGGCCTCGTATGAAACGGTCGAACGTGATTTCCTGCTTGAACATACGTCGGGGGCGGTTGAAAGGTTGACCGCACTTGCAAAAATAAGTATTAACTTTCATAAAAAACGAAATATCGCCGCTGATTTGTCTGTGACTACGGGGAAATCCATATATTTGCATCATGGGAATGTTATACGTAGTCCCCACGCCGGTGGGCAATATGGAAGACATGACACTCCGGGCGTTGCGGATTTTGAAGGAAGCCGACGTCGTATTGGCCGAAGACACCCGCACGTCAGGCGTATTGTTGAAACATTTCGATGTGCGTGCCCGTCTGATGTCTTACCACAAGTTCAATGAGCACCAGGTGGTCGGGATGTTCGTCTCGCGCATGGAAGCCGGCGAGACGATGGCACTTGTTTCCGATGCCGGTACGCCCGCGATTTCAGACCCGGGATTTCTGCTTGTCCGCGCTTGTGTGGAGCGAGGCGTAGAGGTACAGTGCCTGCCTGGTCCGACGGCTTTTGTCCCCGCCTTGGTCGACTCGGGCCTGCCTTGCGACCGCTTTTGTTTCGAGGGCTTCCTCCCCCAAAAGAAAGGCCGTGCCACACAGCTAGCCGCTCTGGCTTCGGAAGAACGGACAATGGTGTTCTACGAGTCGCCTCACCGCATGGTCAAAACATTGCAGCAGATGAGCGAGGTGTTCGGCTCCGGACGCAAGGCAGCCGCTGTGCGCGAGATTTCGAAAGTTCATGAAGAAACCGTCCGCGGGACGCTGGCCGAGTTGGCTGCCTATTTCACGGAAAACGATCCCCGTGGTGAGTTTGTCCTTGTAGTGGCCGGAGCCGAGAGAGACAAACGGAAGAATAAAGAAAAAGCGAAAGAGAAACGCACCGAAGAGGAGCAAGATTAACTTATGCCTATGAAAAAGATAATGACCTTAGTGGCAGTGGCTCTTACCGTAGCGCTGACCGCTTGCGAGAACAAAGCGACACAGGAACAGCAGGCACAGGCCGACATGTCGAGCCGCGATTCGCTGCTGAGTGTCATCGCCCAGAAAGACAACGAGTTGAACGACATGATGACAACGCTCAACGACATCCAGGAGGGCTTCCGGCAGATTAACGAGGCAGAGGGACGCGTCAACCTGAGCAAGGGACAGCCTGAGACGTCGCAGCGTGAGGAAATCATGGAGAACCTTGCCTTTATTCAGCGGACCATGCAGCTCAACCGAGAACTCATTGCGAGGTTGCAGCAGCAGCTGAAGACCAACACGTCGGCCAGTTCGAAGCTTAAAGCCACGCTTGAAGCTACCATTGAGGGGTTGAACAGTGAGCTTGAAGCCAAGAACAAACAGATAGCAGACCTGACAGCCGAGTTGGAACAGAAGAACCTTTACATAGCCAAACAAGGTGAGCAAATCACAGCGTTGAACCAAAACGTCAACGACCTGACCGCCCAGAACGAAGCCAAGAGCCGCACCATGGCTGCACAAGACAAGGAACTTCACACGGGATGGTATGTTTTCGGCACGAAACGCGAGTTGAAGGAACAGAATATCCTGCAACGCGGCGACGTCCTCCGTTCGGATCAGTTCAACAAGGATTATTTCACGCGTGTCGATATCCGCGTCGACAAGGTCATCAAACTCTACTCGAAGAGCGCCAAGCTTCTCACCAACCACCCGGCGGGCAGCTACTCGCTTGACCGCGACAGCCAGGGGCAGTACACCTTGCGCATTACAAACCCGCAGGAATTTTGGAGAGCGAGCCGCTATCTTGTCATCGTTGTGAAGTAAATCGAGTGGAAGCAGGAACGCTGACGCCACGCCTTTTTGTTTCAAAACGGAAAGAATACATCATGTCCGGCACCGCAACTAAACGTGGTGCCGGCCTGACATTATTATATAAGACAACGATATGAAAACCTTACTTTCTCACTTCCTCCGCCGTGCCCTGCTTGTGTGCATGGCCGCATCGCTGTTCGGGCCACTTGCGGCCCAGCAGAATCAAGTGCAACAGCGTTCGAACACGATATTCGCTTATCCGAAGTTCCAGAAAGCCAAAATCTTGCAGCCGTTCGGGCGTTATGTGACAGCCGACGCCAACATCTTGCTCAAAAATGCTTCCCTTTGTTATATGGAAGGCGACACCGTGATGCAGGCCAACGTGGCCAATATCCTTGGTGTCGAGTTTAATGATTCCGTCCGTTACCGGAAAGTAGAAGGTGTGGCTATGGGGCGCGTCATCGCCGAAAAGAATTGGCGCACGCTTGTTGTCGTGACTACGATCGATATGGAGAAGTATCGCGAAGAGACTGTTGGCGGCGACAACCTGCCTTTCTTCGAGATGTCAGACCTCAACGTCTTTCTCGAAATCGACGGCGACTCGCGTGAGGAGGCCAAGGGCTATCCGCTCGAAGAGCGCTATTATTTCCTCATCGACGGTGTGGCAGTCCGTGCTACGGAGAAAAACATCAAGAAGTACGTGAAGCCTGAAATGAAAGCGGCTTTCAAAAATCTGATGCACGACAAGTTCTGGAGCTGGAACGACGCGAAGTCGCTCGCCGTTCTCTTGGCTTATATTTAAGGCCTTGCGGGGTGGCCCGCCGATATTCCTGAAAAAGCGAATCCCTCGTGGCAACTGCCGGTTGCCGCGAGGGATTCGCTATGTTTGCACTGGAAATCCCGGTCTGGCGGATTGCTCCCGTGCTTATGCCGCCGCGTTGCCCAACGTGGGCCTCAGGCGCAGCGTCTTCCTGAAATACCAGGCGAAGAGCACTGCGGCTGTGAACAACGACACCGAGAACGAGAGGAAGATGCCTGTTTCGCCCCATCCGCAGACGAAGCCCATCGCGTAGCACGACGGGATGCCGATCACCACGTAGCTTACGAACGCCACCCACATCATCGGCATCACCTGTCCGGTGCCCCGGAGCGCGTTGGCAAAGCAGATCTGTGTGGCGTCGCCGAACTGGTAGAGCATGAGCGGCACGATCAGTGTCAGGGCGCAGGCCATGACGGCCGGGTCGGTAGAGAAGAGGCCGATGAACGTACGGCCAAAAAAGAGGAACGCCAGCGACGCTGATGCCGCCATGGCCAGCAGGATGTGGCAACCGGCCCGGGCTGCATCCCGCACACGCTCCCAGTCGGCCTGTCCGACGAAAGTGGCGACGCGAATCGACATGGCCGCCCCCATGCTGTAATAGAACAGGAAACCCAATGTCCCGATCGTCACCATCACTTGGTAGGCTGCCAATTCGATAGCGCCGAGCCAGCCCGCCATGATGGCGCTTGTCGTGAACGAACCGCACTCCATGCCCATTTGTAATGATATAGGCAGCGACAGGCGGTTCAGCCGTCCGACGCGCCGCCACGTCATGCGGCCTGCCATGAAGCCCAGACGGTATGGGCGATAGCTTCGCCCGAAGGCCACGATGCCTGCGAGTACCACGGCCATGACGATGCGCGAGAAGCACGTGCTGATGCCGGCTCCCAGCAGTCCCATTTCGGGAAACGGACCGACTCCGTAGATGAGCAGCCAGTTGCCCAGGATGTTCAGGAGGTTGCCGCCGAGCAGGATCCACATGCCCGTCGACGTCCGGGTCAGTCCGTCGGTGAACTGCCGGAGCACGTTGAAAGGCAGGACGAAGAGCATCGACACCAGAACGACGATATAGTATGGCCGGATCAGTGGAAGCAACTCGGCGGGTTGTCCCATGCGGTCCACGAAAAAGTAGAGCACGCCCATCAGTGCAATGAGCGGAAGGCCGAACAGGGTATTTGCAACCATGGCACTGCGCAGGTGGTAGCCTGCACGGTGATGCTGGCTCCGCCCGAAGCAGGAGCTGACCAACGGGGTCAGGCCGTAGCTATAACCCATGATAAGGAAAGTCACAAGGGTGAACAGGTTGTTCACGAAGGCCGCCGCCGCGAGCGCGTCGGTGGCGTAGCGGCCCACCATCATCGTATCGGCAAAACCGAGCACAATGACACCTACCTGTCCGATGGCTATCGGCAGGGGC
>HF989224.1:42809-43645 GCA_000431275.1 Prevotella sp. CAG:755
CGGGCCCAGCCGCAGGGTAGCCCCGTAGTGGGGGCGGAGTTGTCGGATTTGATTCATGGCCGCAAAGTTACGACTTTTTCCCTATCCGTCCATCTTCCAATACTGTCCGCCATGTCGCGAATCCCTTCATTCAGTCCGGCCGCACTGGTGGGATATTCTGCCAGCCGTCCGGAAAATCCTGTCGCTGCGACAGAAAATCCTGTCAGCCGTCACGCGACGTCTGTCGGTAGCTCCGTAGGCAGGAGGAGGGACGGACGGCGCCTAGCCGGTCCGACAGCCAACCGCAGGACGGTAGGGCATGACACCATCCGGCGTAGGTAGAGGCGCGGCGGACAGCTGCGATGAGCGGGTGGGGCGGCGGCATGTCCGGGCTTTGTGGCAGGTGCTTGTATCTGCGGGCTGCTCTTGTCTGTGTGTCCAGACGTTCCTCCTGGGCGTTGCGGTGTGCTTTTTCGGGGTAGGCGTCTGTGTCACGTCTGTTGAAGTGGCCATGAAGCTTCAGGTATCATGCCGAAGCGCTTGGCTTCGGGGCGGGGCGTGTGGCTTTTGTGTATAGTTACCGTGTCTGCGGGATGAATGAGATGGAGGTAGTTCCACGTATGAGCTTACGTCCGTTTGTGATGTAGGAACCTTTGGCAGGATGCTTGAAGCCTTGGTCCGCGGGGGTGTTGCTGGCATTGTCCGGGTCGGCCTGTACGCTTTTCCTGTCAAGGTGCCGGGAATGGCGGCATAAATCGTCACACATTTTTTGTGTTCCCCCGGAAAAACGCTACCTTTGCCCAACAAGTCTAATAATATCAAAAATGATTATCCGTATATTGTCCGTTAAATTTTAA
>HF989225.1:0-8215 GCA_000431275.1 Prevotella sp. CAG:755
CGCAAAAGGATACTGCGTCTCTTTCCTCGTCTTATGGAATCATTTCAAAGATCTTCGCCAACCGGTTCGTCCCGGAAAGCGAGTGCAAAAGTACTGACTTTTACAATAACCGCCAAATCCTAAACACACTTTTTTCAAAAGAAAAAGATAATGATATGGCAGGTATGGTGCATAACCTATTCAGTAACAGCATATTTAGAAGTATAAAAAAATCACGAAAGGAAGGGACGAAAAAGGCTGCCAATGTCCGGGAAAGCCTGGAAAACCACAGGAGCAAGCGCGGCGCGGCGAAAGGAATTACCGCCCCGGCGCCAGGAACGACCGCTCCTTTGGGAGAACTCGCCAATGCTCTCCGCTCTCTGGATTTCGAGCCGACAACCAAATCCCCGGCTCGAACTATTCGAAAGATGTCGCAGACGAAGAAGCTCCCACGGGAGATGATAAATCTTCCTTCCGCATTGTTTATTTACGTTGATTCACATAGTTGTTGCCGGCTGTCTCGCTGGCGCGACCTGTGCTTAACCCGGCCAAACCATCGCCGTGGCATGGCCTGCCATTGGGAGCATAGGCGTAAAGTTCGCCGCCACACATGCTACAGCGTGGGTGAGGACACGGGGCGGCCTTATACTTATATATTTATATATGTCACCCGCAAAGTCCGCAACCGGACGGAGCAATGTTTCGGTGCGACGGTCACAAATGCGCTCCGCCGCAGGATGCCGGAATTCCGGCGTTCCTGCGGCGGAGGAAGTGACAGCGGGTTTCACCCCGTAGGCATAGCGCAATTACATGCGGGCCGGGGCCATCATAGGCATCATGCGCATGGCGGGTGCGCGGCCGGGTCCGCGGCGGCGGCCGTCGCGCTCTTGGCTGTCTCCGCCCTTGATGCCGCTGAATATGTTCAGCCGATAGATGAAGTGGAGCATGCAATAAGAGTTGATGGCATTGGTCCACGTGTCTTGGCGCAACTGGGCGTTGATGGTACGACTGATGTTGCTCTGCTTTTGCAGGATGTCGTAGAATTGGAGGCTGATGGTCGCGGTGTTGTCTTTGAGGAAACTTTGAGCGATCTGCGCGTTCCAGATGAGTTCGTTCGTGTTCATGGAGTTGTCGGAATAGCCCCGGCGCGAGTTCATGCGGATATCGGTCGATATGCTCATGTTCCACGGCAGGTTGACATTTCCGTTCAGCCCGTACGAGAAGTTCCACGTGTCCTGGTTGGCGTTCGTTTGGAGGCTGTTGCGGGCGTGCTGGTAGTTGACGTTGCCGCGCAGGCCGACGTCGAACCACGACGTACGGTAGGCCAGGTTGAGGTTCTCTCCCACGTTGAGCGAGCGGGTGGTGCTCTTCTGATTGATGTTGTCGTTGGTGACGTAGCCGACAGCGTTCGTGTAGCCAAGGTTGGTGAATGTGGAGAACGTCCATGTCTTTTCAGGACCGAATCCGGTGTTGAACATGAAGTTGCCTCGGGCGTTCCAGTTTCCGTTGATGTTTTCGGGACGCACGGTGCGCACACCGGTCTCCTCGTCGTAGCTGACGGCATTACTGATGGAGTTAGACTCCTGCGTGACGAAGAGTCCGGCCATCATGCCCTGCTGCTTCTCGGTGATATAATTATTGAAGAACACACGGAGGCTGTTCTCCCACGAGGGTTTCAGGCCCGGGTTACCGCGGGTGATGTTGAGCGGGTCGCTGTCGTCGACGATGTCGAGCAGGTCGGTCATCGAGGGCTCGGAGGCGCTACCGCGGTAACGGATGTCGAGCTGCCCGGTGTCGGAGAAACGGTAGCGCAGGCGCACCTGGGGCGAGACGTTGAAGACGTGGCGCGTGACGGTGGTGTCGATCTGGCTCGGGCGGTTGTAGGCCAGCACGGTCTTCTGCGGCACGAAGTCGAGTCCGGCGTTGAAACGTATCATCTTGGTGTTGTAGCGGATGCCCACGGTCGCGCGGTGCGTATAATACTTATACGTGGCATACTGGCTGTTGTCCGCGTCGCGCAGCAGCATAAGCAGGTCGGCATCTGTGGGCACGGTGCCCAAAGCGGCCGTCAGCACGTCCGACCAGAGAAGATTGTCGGCCTGGTAGGCCAGCTCCGGGTGGCTCTCCAACAGGGTTGAGTCGATCAGGCTGTTGAGATAGTAGAGCGAGCGATCGCTGTCGGAGTAGCGGTAGGAGAACTGGTAGTTGAACTGCAAGTGCCAGTTCTTGGCTATCGGCTCGCTGTAACCGGCACGCACCGAAGCGTTCCAGTTCTTCGAGGGATTGTCGCTAAACTGGTTGAGCCATTCATAGGGCGTATCCGCATTGTCCTGGAAGTAGTTGATACGTGAGTCGGTGAACGAGCGGCTTGTCGACTTGCTGTAACCCGCACTGGCACGCAACGAGACGTTGCGACCTTCGGAGTTGAGACGGCGCACGAGCATGAGGCTGGCGTCGAACGAGTTGGACTTCGACTCGCCCAGCGTGTTGCGGACGTTGCGGTTGACGGCGATGTCTTTGAGCGCCGCGGGGAGGGCATCGTCGTCCAGGAGCATGCTGTCGAGGGGGCTGTCGATACCGTCGATGGCATACGGGTCGTCGTTGAAAGTGGCCGACTGGCTCGACCCGTCGCTGTGGCTGTTCGAGTGTGAGAACGAGGGACGGAACATGAGCATCGTCAGTGTGTCGGGATGCCACTCGACACGGAACGCACCGTTGACGTTCGTCGTCCCCGAGCCGCTGCGGCTGAACGAGTTGGAGAACGAGCTGCCCTGCCCGGCCGTGAGGAAGTTCTCGCTGTTCGACTTCGACTGCGAGTCGGTGCCGCTGTACGAATAGCGCACGTTTCCGCCCAGTTCGAGACGGCCGGCGTCGCGCTTCTCCTTGTCGTTTTCCCAATAGAAGTCGGCTCCCGCGCTCTTCGTGGCCGTCAGGCCGCCGCCCCATCCGCCGCGCCAACCGCCGAAGCCGCGGTCGCTGGTGTTGTTGGCCGAGCCGTAGAGCGACACGCGCGAGCGCTCGGTGAAGCGGGTCGAGAAGAGACGTCCCGTGTAGCGGTCCTTCGTGCCGTAGCCGAGGTCGACGTTGTTCACCCACGAGGCATCGAGTTTCTTCTTGGTGGTGATGTCGAGCACGGTGGTCTCCTCGCCGTCGTCGATGCCGGTCTGCTCGGTGTAGTCGCTCTTCTTGTCATAGGCTTTGAGCTTGCTGACCAGCTCGACGGGGAGGTTCTTCATCGCGATCTTGGTGTCGCCCTTGAAGAAGTCCTTTCCGTTGATAAGGAACTCCGAGACGGTCTTTCCGTTCCATGTGATGGTGCCGTCGTCCGACACTTCGACGCCGGGCAGCTGCTCGACGAGCGCTTCGAGCGTCGACCCCACCGGCGTGCGGTAAGCCGAGGCATTGTAGACCGTCGTATCCTCTTTCTGCTCGACGCGGGCCTGCGTGGCCGAGACGACGGCCTCGCCCAACGCCTGGGCCGAGGGTTCAAGCTCGAGGGTGCCGAGGCGGACGGTGTCGTTTTTCTCGCTGAGCGTCACCTCGCGCGTGGCTGTCTTGTAGCTGACGTATGAAACCTTGACGGTGTACTTTCCGGCCGCCGTCGTTTTGAGCGTGAAGCCTCCGGCCTTGTCGGTGCTCATGCCGCTGGCCATTGTCTTGTTGGAGCGCAGGAGCTGCGCGGTGGCGAACTCGATGGGCTGACGCGTCGCGCGGTCAATCACTTTGCCGCTGATCACGTATGTCTTCTGCGCCCACGCCGAAGTGGCGAACAGGGCGAATACAATGAGCAGCAAGCCTCTTACTTCTTTCATAGGAGTGTATCAGTTGTTTTGTTTTATCCAAGCAAGGCGCCGCAGTGTCCGCGGCGTTGACAATAAGACGGACGGACAACGCCGGGGTTTAATCAGATTTGCTGGGAAAGGGCACAAAAAACGACAATCGTCCCTTTTCCGTCGACGAAACCAAGGACCGCGTCAATCAATCGTGACGTAGAGCGTGTCGCCCAGCGAAAGGCCCATGCCGTTGCTGGCATAGGCCACGACGTAGTAGCGCCCCGGCCCGAGGCGGCGCGTCGTGGCGGCGAAGCGGTCGGTCGTGTCGGCCGAGAGGGTGTCCACTTGCAGCGTGTCGTTGCCATAGCGGAAGCCCCGCTGCGTCACCCTGCTGTTTGGCGAAAGCACCACCTGCCCCTCCATGCGGCACGAATCGCCCACCGGCTCTGCGGCAATCGTCTTGACCGTCGGCGCAAACGGCTGTTCGCCCGACCGGTCCTCGGGGTTGCACGCCGTCAGGGCCGCCACGGCCACACACGCCATCGCCACGCAGCGTCCGGCGCTACGCCCAGCGCTCCCGTTGCGACGGAAGCAGCTCCCGATGCGACGGAAGCAGTCTTCGTTTTTCATCTCATTCTGATTCTGTTTCGCGGCGCAAATGTACAAAAAAAGCGGACAACGTCCGCCCCACACCACAGTGCAAAAAAAAGGGAGAGAGGGGAGCGATGATTACCGGGTTTAATTAAAAGTGGGCTATGAAAAATGATGAAACTATGAAGATAGCCACCCTCCCCTCTCTCTTTGTCCTCAATCTATTTTTACCCAAAAGGCTAATGTTTCATGAAGCACGGTCGCCGCCCGTTGGGCTGTCCCCTCAATTTCGGGAACCTTACCCGGAACCAGGACTCCTCCTTGCCTGCAAGATAGTGTTTTCAGAAGAATAAAGGTGAGCATTCCCGCACTTTTTTCCACAATTCCGAAAAACAGAACAATCCATACGAACAAACGGCGAACGCCGGCTGCAAATGCCAGCTCCTTCCGACCCGTTCCGCGCCGCCGGGGCCGCCTCCCTACGTACGCCTGGCGTTTTCCGCCCGGTGCGGGCGACACCTTTGGCCGGAAATGCCTACTTTTGCCGGCAGTCATCAAACGAACGGACATGAAACAAGCCGTACACATCACCGTGACCAACTGCCAGACCACGCCCGAAGGCAGCCAGACCACATGCCACCGCTTCGAGGGGCACGCCTTGCGGCGGGCCGGCCGCCTGCTACTGACCTACCGCGAAGCGTCGCCCGCCTGCCAGACCCGCCTGCTGGCCGGCGCCGACAGCGTCGACCTCCGCCGCAGCGGTGAGGTCGAGAGCCGCATGGTGCTGGCCGAAGGACTGCGTCACGACTTCGCCTACCGCCACGTGCTGGGCACGTTCTGCCTGACCGTCGTAACACATTCGCTCCGCCTCGGCGAGGGCTGGTTCACGGCCGAATACGACCTCCTGTCCGGCGGATGCCGCGTGGCGAGCCACCGCCTCTCCGTCCGCTGGGAAGCGGCAGAATGACGCCTCCGCCGCCCCGCACGGGCAAAAAAGCGCCCGCCCGGCTTGCCCCGCTGACAAAAAAACGCGAACTTTGCGCGATTTACATTGCTAACAGCCTTCAAAAAAGCCAACGAACTTGATATCCGTCGAATCGCTTTCAGTAGAATTCAGCGCACGCCCCCTGTTCAGCGGGGCGAGCTTCGTGATCAACAAGAAAGACCGCATTGCCCTCGTGGGCAAGAACGGCGCGGGCAAATCGACCCTGCTGAAAATCCTGGCCGGCCTGCAACAGCCCACATCGGGCACCGTGGCCGTGCAGAAGGACGTCAGCGTGGGCTACCTGCCCCAAGTCATGGTCATCAGCGACGACCGCACCGTCATCGAAGAGACCGAACGCGCCTTCGAACACATCAGCACGATGCAGGACGACATCGCCCGCCTCAACGCGGAACTGGCCGAGCGCACCGACTACGACAGCGCGGACTACATGGCCCTCGTCGAACGCTTCACTCACCTGAGCGAACGCTTCCAGATGATGGGCGGGATGAACTACCGCGCCGAGATGGAGCGCACCCTCGCCGGGCTGGGTTTCACGGCGGCCGACTTCGACCGCCCCACGAGCGAGTTCTCCGGCGGGTGGCGCATGCGCATCGAGCTGGCCAAGATCCTGCTGCGCCGGCCCGACGTCCTGCTGCTCGACGAGCCGACCAACCACCTCGACATCGAGTCCATCGGCTGGCTCGAACAGTTCCTGGCCCGCAGCCCCGGCGCCGTGGTGCTCGTCAGCCACGACCGCGCCTTCATCAACAATGCGACCAACCGCACCATCGAAATCTCGTGCGGACGCATCACGGACTATCGCGTCAAGTATGACGACTACGTGCGCCTCCGGGCCGAACGCCGCGAGCAGCAGCTCCGTGCCTATGAGAACCAGCAGAAAGAAATCGCCGACATCAAGGACTTCATCGAACGCTTCCGCTACAAGCCGACGAAAGCCGTACAGGTCCAGAGCCGCATCAAGCAGCTGGAGAAAATCGTACCCATAGAAGTCGACGAGGTCGACACTTCGTCGCTCCACCTGAAATTCCCGCCCTGCCTGCGCTCGGGCGACTTCCCGCTCATCTGCGACAGCGTCCGCAAGGACTACGGCGCCCACTGCGTCTTCCACGACGTGACGTTCACCATCCGCCGCGGCGAGAAGGTGGCCTTTGTCGGCAAGAACGGCGAAGGAAAGTCCACCCTCGTGAAGTGCATCATGGGCGAAATCCCCTTCGAAGGCTCCCTGAAAATCGGGCACAACGTCCAGATCGGCTACTACGCCCAAAACCAGGCCCAGCTGCTCGACGGCGAGCTCACCGTCTTCGACACCATCGACCGCGTGTCCAAGGGCGATGTCCGCTTGAAGATACGCGACATCCTGGGGGCCTTCATGTTCGGCGGCGAAGCTTCGGAGAAGAAAGTGAAAGTGCTCTCCGGCGGCGAGCGCAGCCGCCTGGCCATGATCAAGCTCCTGCTCGAACCGGTCAACTTCCTCATCCTCGACGAGCCCACGAACCACCTCGACATGCGAACGAAAGACGTGCTGAAAGAGGCCATCCGCGCGTTCGACGGGACGGTCGTCCTCGTCAGCCACGACCGCGACTTCCTCGACGGCCTCGTCACGAAAGTCTATGAATTCGGAGGAGGCCGCGTGCGCGAACACCTCGGCGGCATCTACGACTACCTGCACACCCGGCAGATCGAGACCCTCGACCAGCTCAGCGCAGCGCCGGCCCGGACGGGAACTGCTCCCGCAAAAACTGTCGCAGCGACAGAAACGGCCTCCTCAGCCGGCAAGCTCGACTATGAGCAGCGCAAGGAACTGCAACGCCAGCGCCGCAAACTCGAAAAAGCCGTGGCCGACGCCGAACGGCGCATCGGCGAACTCGAAAAGGACGTGGCCCACATCGAGGCACAAATGGCCACGCCCGAGGGCGCCGCGGACACCACCCTCTATGAGCGCCACGCCGACCTGAAAAAACAGCTCGACGCCGCCATGGACGCCTGGGAGCAGGCCAGCGAAGCGCTCGACGCCGCTGGCGCCTGACCGCAAAGCCGCCCAGCCGCAACAAAACAGACAACCATACTCAATAATTATCACAATGACTATCAGACACATCCTGCCGCTGGCTGCCTTTGCCGCCGCCAGCGCCTTTGCCCAAACCGGGGTGAACAAGGCCAACATGGATCCCTCCGCCCGTCCGGGCACCGACTTCTTCGAGTATGCCAACGGAGGCTGGAACGCAGCCCACCCCCTGACCGCCGAATACTCACGCTACGGCGCCATGGACGACCTGGCCGAGAACAACCGCCGCCAGCTCCGCGAGCTCATCGAGGGCTTTGCTCACCAGACGAACGCCCCAGGCTCGCTCGGCCAGAAAATCGGCGACCTCTACAACCTCGCCATGGACAGCACCCGCCGCAACAGCGAGGGATGGCAGCCCGTGCGCGCCGACTTCGACGCCATAGCCGCCGCCAAGACCAAGGCCGAACTCTTCCAGACAGTAGCCCGGCTGGGCCGCTACGGCGTGCCGGCCATGGTGAACATCTGGGTCGACGCCGACCTCAAAGACAGCCGCATGAACCTCGTATACATCGCGCAGGGCGGCATCTCGCTCGGAGAGCGTGACTACTACGTCGACAGCGACTCCACAACGCTCAACATCCGCAAGGCATACACCGGCTACATCCAGAAGCTCTTCGAAATGACGGGCAGCCCGGCCGACGAAGCCGCCGCGAAAGCCGCCACCGTGCTCCGCATGGAGACTGCGCTGGCCCAGCCCTCATACAGCGCCACGCAGCAGCGTGACCCGGAGGCCAACTACCACAAGATGACCTACGCCCAGCTCCTCGCCGACTACGCGGAGACCGACTGGAACACGCTCTT
>HF989225.1:8275-18296 GCA_000431275.1 Prevotella sp. CAG:755
CGAAGTCAGCGTCTGCCAGCCCGAGCCCATCAAGGCCGCCGGCAAACTCTGGCAGGACAGCCCGCTCGACGACTTGAAGACCTATGCTTCCTTCAAGCTCCTCGACGCAGCCGCCTCGGCGCTCGACGACGCCTTCCGCCACACCGCCTTCGACTTCTACGGGCGCACGCTGAGCGGCCGCCAGCAGGAAAGCCCCGCATGGAAACGCGCCGTGAGCAGCGTCGAGGGCGTCCTGGGCGAAGCCGTCGGCCGGATGTATGTCGAGAAGTACTTCCCCGCCTCGTCCAAGGAACGCATGGTCAAACTCGTGGCCAACCTGCAAAAAGCCCTCGGCCAGCGCATCGACGCGCAGACCTGGATGAGCGACGCCACCAAGCAGAAGGCGCACGAAAAGCTCAGCACCTTCATCGTCAAGGTCGGTTATCCCGACCAGTGGCGCGACTACTCGGCCCTGACCATCGACACGGCTTCCTATTGGGTCAACCTCTGCCGCGCCTCGGAGTTCGAGCTGGCCTACATCATCGGCAAGAAGGTGAACAAACCCGTCGACCGCGCGGAATGGGGCATGACGCCGCAGACCGTCAACGCCTACTATAACCCCACGACCAACGAGATTTGCTTCCCGGCCGGCATCTTGCAGCCCCCCTTCTTCGACGCGGCTGCCGACGACGCCATGAACTACGGCGCCATCGGCGTGGTGATCGGCCATGAGATGACCCACGGTTTCGACGACCAAGGCCGTCAGTTCGACAAGGACGGGAACCTGCGCGACTGGTGGACCAAGGAAGACGGCGAACGCTTCAAGGCCAAAGCCCAGGTGATGGCCGACTTTTTCAGCCAGATCACGGTGCTCCCGGGACTGAAAGCCAACGGCGAGCTGACCCTCGGCGAGAACCTGGCTGACCACGGAGGCCTCAAAGTGGCCTACCAGGCCTTCAAGAACGCCACGGCCGGCACGACGGACGAGGTCAAAGACGGATTCACGGCAGACCAGCGCTTCTTCATCGCCTATGCCAACGTATGGGCCGGCAACATCCGCGACGAACAAATCCGCGTCTACACCAAGAGCGACCCCCACTCGCTGGGCCGCTGGCGCGTCAACGGCGCCCTGCCGCACATCGACGAGTGGTACACGGCCTTCGGCATCACCGAGAAAGACCCCCTCTTCGTGCCGAAAGCCGAACGCGTAGACATCTGGTAAAACACCCACGCACCATGCCCCTGATCCTGCCTCACGGACTGCCGGCGGCCGAAACGCTCCGCCGCGAGGGTGCCGTCCTGCCGCCGGCCGCGCCTGAGGGAGTGCGTCCGCTGCGCGTCCTGCTGCTCAACCTGATGCCGCAAAAGGCCGTCACGGAACTCGACTTCGCCCGCATGCTCTGCGGATGCAGCGAGTGGGTGGAGCTCATCCCCGTGAAAATCCGGGGACAACGCTACAAGACCACCCCGCAGGCACACATGGACCGCTACTACACCGACATCGACGCCTTCGAGGCCGACGGTGCCGACGGCCTCATCGTCACGGGTGCCCCGGTGGAGCACCTGCCCTTCGAGCAGGTACGCTACTGGCCGCAGCTCTGCCGCATCATGGACTGGGCGCAGCGCCGCGTCCGCTCGACGCTCTACGTCTGCTGGGGGGCGCAGGCCGCGCTCTACCACCGGTACGGCATCGCCAAACACGGCCTGCCCGCGAAGATGTTCGGCATCTTCGCGCAAAACGTGCTCGCCCCCGAAGAGCCCCTCTTCGACGGCATCGGCTCGCCCTTCGCCATGCCCAACAGCCGCCACACCGAAGTGCGCGCCGCCGAGTTCCCGGCTGACGCCGGCCTCCGGCTGGTGGCGGCCAGCAGCGAGTCGGGCGCAGGCGTGGCCGTCGCCGACGGCGGGCGTGCCATCTTCGACGTGGGCCACTTGGAGTATGCCCCGCTCACGCTCGAAACCGAATGGCGCCGCGACCAAGCCAAGGGCCTCCCCATCGAGATGCCCCGCCACTACTATCACGCCGACAGCCCCGAAGCGGGCGTCGACTACTCGTGGCGCGAGGCCGCCCTGCGCTTCTACGCCAATTGGATCACCCACTACGTGGCGCCCGGACGGCGATGACAGCCCGCCCGACGGCCACACGACTCCACACAGCCGGAAAGACCCGCACGCAGCTTGGCCTTTCCGGCTTTTTCGTTACCTTTGCGACTGGAAAATATAAACCAAGGACAGTGACATGAAAACCGAATTCGAGAAAATGAGGAGCGGGGAATTCTATTCCTTTGCCGACCCGGAAGTGGCCGAGAGCCTGCGGCACGGAAAAGAACGCAGCGCCCGCCTGCGCACGATGACCATCTACTCGCCCGGCTACCGCGACGCCATCGAGGTCCTCATCCCCGGCCTGCCCGCCACGGCCACAGTCATGCCGCCCGTCTTCTGCGACCACGGCAACGGCCTGCACATCGGCGAGCATACGTTCATCAACAGCGGCTGCACCTTTCTTGACGGTGCCGACATCTTCATCGGCCGCCACGTGCTCATCGGGCCCAACTGCCAGTTCTACACACCCAACCACCCGATGGACTACCGCCTGCGCCGCAACGACGTGGAAACCTGCCACCCCATCCGCATCGGCGACGACAGCTGGCTGGGCGGCGGCGTGGTGGTCCTGCCGGGCGTGACGATAGGCGCACGCTGCGTCATCGGGGCCGGCAGTGTCGTGACACGCGACATCCCCGACGATTCCGTGGCCGTAGGCAACCCGGCCCGCGTTGTCCGCCGCCTTGCCACGCCCTCCGGCCCGGCATCCGAGGCATAAAAACACCGGGAAACTGCATTTTTTGCCCTACATCAAGCCCCCGAACCGCCGCAGATGCTTATCTTTGCCCCAAGAAGAACCATGCTGCCCCCACCAGGCGTGCCACGCACGCGTGCCGCTCACTGCGGGCGCAGCGACAGGAATTCTTGTCAGCCTCATAGAAAACACCGGCACTGCGACCGAAAAACAGACCACATAACACAAATCAACCATATCTCATCGCTTATGAAAAAAATCAACCGAATCTGGCTGGCGGCCGCCCTTTTCCTGCTCTCCGCCGCCGGGCTCAACGCCCAAGTCAACCCCAAGCCCTTCGTCATCCCCGAACTGAAAACATGGACGGGCGAGACGGGGCAGTTCGTCCCCACCACGTCGACGCGCATCGTCTATCCCAAAGGCTCGGCCGAACTTGAAAAAGTGGCCAAAGCCTTGCAGGCCGACTATGCCGACATGTTCGGCACACGCCTCGAAGTGGCCACCGGAAAAGGCAAGGCCGGCGACATCGTCCTCGCCCTGCGCAAGGACAAGAAGCTCGGCGCCGAAGGCTACCGCATGAGCGTCAGCGACCGCGCCGTCCTCGACGCCCCCACCCCGACGGGCGTCTACTGGGCCACCCGCACCCTGCTCCAAATCAGCGAGCAGAGCGACAACCACGCCCTCCCCTGCGGCGACGTCCGCGACTGGCCCGACTATGCCATGCGCGGCTTCATGATCGACTGCGCCCGCAAGTTCTTCCCCATCGACTACCTCCGCGACTACGTGAAAATCATGTCGTACTACAAGATGAACACGTTCCAAGTCCATCTCAACGACAACGGTTTCAAACAATACTTCAAGAACGACTGGGACCGCACCTACGCCGCTTTCCGCCTCGAAAGCGACTACTTCCCCGGCCTGACAGCACGCGACGGCCACTACACGAAGCAGGAGTTCCGCGACCTGCAGCTCATGGCCCAGGACCGCTGCGTCGAAATCATCCCCGAAATCGACGTGCCCGCCCACTCGCTGGCCTTCTCCCACTTCCGCCCCGAGGTGGGGAGTGAGAAATACGGCATGGACCACCTCGACCTCTTCAACCCGGCCACGTACAACCTCATCGACAGCGTGTTCGACGAATACCTCAAAGGCCCCGACCCCGTGTTCATCGGTCCGCGCGTACACGTCGGTACGGACGAATACTCAAACGCCGACACGGCCGTCGTCGAGAAGTTCCGCGCCTTCACCGACCACTACATCCGCAAGGTCGAGAGCTATGGCAAGCAGGCCATGGTCTGGGGCGCGCTCACCCATGCCAAGGGCAAGACACCCGTCAAGTCCGAAAACGTCATCATGAACTGCTGGTACAACGGCTATGCCGAACCCAAAGACATGGCCAAGCAGGGCTACAAGCTCATCAGCATCCCCGACGGCTACGTCTACATCGTCCCCGCCGCCGGCTACTACTATGACTACCTCAACTTGCAGATGCTCTACGACCAGTGGTCGCCCGCCGTCATCGGCAATGTCAAGTTCGACGAAGGCGACCCCGTGCTCATGGGCGGCATGTTCGCCGTGTGGAACGACCACGTAGGCAACGGCATCTCGACCAAGGACGTCCACGACCGCACCTTCCCCGGCGTACAGGTCATCGCCGCCAAGGCATGGAACGGTAACGGCAAGACGACTGTGCCCTTCGACACCTTCAACAAGCAGCGCCTCACCCTGAGCGAGGCCCCGGGCGTCAACCTCGCAGGACGCATCGGCAAGGGCAAGGGCCTCGTCTTCGAAAAAGCCACCGTCAGCGCCGGCGAAACCCTCCCCTACGAGGAAGTAGGCTACGGCTACCGCGTGGAGTTCGACCTCGACGGCACGGCCCAGAAACCCGGCACCGAGCTCTTCCGCTCGAAGACAGCCGTATTCTACCTCGCCGACCCCGTGCGCGGCATGCTCGGCTTCGCCCGCGACGGCTACCTCAACCAGTTCTCTTATCCCGTGCCCGCAGGACGGAATAGCCACATCGCCATCGAGGGCGACAACCGCGAGACACGCCTCTACATCGACGGCAAACTCGTTGAGACCCTCGACATCATGCCCATCTACTTCGGCAAGGGCGCCAAGGACGGCATGAACTACGTCCGCACCCTAGTCTTCCCGCTCCGCACGGCCGGACAGTTCGCCGGCAGCGTGACGAACCTGAAAGTCTACAACAAATAAAAGACACCCTCTGAGGGATACTGTTTTACCTTTAATCTGATTTATGAACAAGACACTCCTCTCAGCTCTCGCACTTGCTCCCGCCTGCGCCTACTCCGCAGACGGGAGCACTGCGGAGAGAGCCCCGAACATCGTGCTCATCATGTGCGACGACATGGGCTTCTCCGATCTCGGCTGCTACGGCGGCGAAGTGCAGACCCCCAACATCGACCGGCTGGCCGAACAGGGTTGCCGCTTCTCCCAGTTCAAGAACACCGGACGCAGCTGCCCGAGCCGTGCCTCGCTCATGACGGGCTACTATGCCCACGAGGCCGGCCTCGGATGGATGACCGCAGTAGACGAACACCGCCCCGGCTACCGCGGCCAGATTGCCGCCAACATCCCCACCCTGGCCGAGGTGATGAAGCAGAACGGCTACGCCACCTATATGGCTGGGAAATGGCACCTGACCGTAGACGGAGCTTTCGGCAAGCCGAACGGCAGCTACCCCGTGCAGCGCGGTTTCGACCGGCACTACGGTTCGCTGACCGGCGGCAGCAGCTACTACACACCGGTCTACGTGTACGACGGCCTCGAACCCGTCAACAAGTTCCCGGACGACTACTACTATACGACAGCCCTCACGGACTCAGCCGTAAGTTTCATCCGGCATCACGAAGCAGCGCGACCCATGTTCCTCTACGTGGCCCACTACGCGCCCCATATCCCTCTCCAAGCCCCGCAAGACCGTGTGAACAAATGCCTGCCCCGCTACCGGGTGGGCTACGACGTCCTGCGCCAACAGCGCTTCGAACGGCAAAAGGAACTCGGGCTTTTCCCTGACACACTCGAACTCCCGATCTACGACAAGGAGTTCAGCGGCAACCGCCCGGCATGGGAGGAACTCACCGCCGAGCAACGCACGAAGTGGACCAACGACATGGCCACCTACGCCGCCATGATCGAAATCGTCGACGACGGTATCGGGGAAATTGTCAACGCCCTCAGCGAGAAAGGGATGCTCGAAAATACGGTTTTCATCCTGCTTAGCGACAACGGAGCCACAGACGAGGCGGGCTTCATCGGACGCCTGATGGCCGACCTGAGCAACACGCCCTATCGGAACTACAAACAGAAATGCTTCAACGGCGGCACGAGCTCACCGCTCATCATCACCTACGGAGACCCGGCCAAGAACAAACTCGCCGGGAAGTGGACTGCGCAACAGGCACACATCATCGACATCCTGCCCACCTGTGTGGACCTCGCCGACGGCACCTATCCCACCACCTACAAGGAGGGGAAAGCCCTGCCCGGCGAGAGCCTCATTCCAGCCATTGAGGGCGCCGAGCCCCATGACCGCGAACTCTACTTCGAGCACCAAGGCTCGTGCGCCGTCATCGAGGGAGACTGGAAGCTGGTGCGCGGCACGAAGGACGAGGACTGGCAACTGGTCGACCTTGTCAACGACCCGTTCGAACAGGAACACGCCCTCTCGCGCACGACGGCCAAGCTCATGACGACGCTCAGGACCGACTGGCAGAAGTGGGCCAGCACCCACAACGTCATGCCGCTCGAAGACAAACCGTGGGGTACGCGCATCAATTACTACAAGAGCCTCTATCCCGACCAGGACGGCATCGACGACGTGCCCACAGGCATCAGCCAGATCGAGGACGGCACCGGAGCCCTGCCCCTGACGCGCGACGAACTGCGGAAGATGGCCAAAGAGCATGTGTCGGTCTACGACCTGCTCGGCAAACGGGTGAACGACATCTCGGCCACGCCCGACGGCATCTACATCGTCAAGACGGCGTCGTCAGCCGCCTACAAGGTGCACCTCAGCGATTGAGGCCCGCACCCTGACGCACGAAAAATCCCACTCCGGAAACTGAGTGGGATTTTTCGTTTGTGTGCGCCCCTTTCCGCAAGGAGTCGGCGTCGCCCCGGCGCGGCAGCGTGTCAGTAGTCAAGCGTTGAGACATCACCCCAATCCAAAGGACCGGGTGCGGCGGCACGGTTCCAGAGGCATTCGCGCACGGTCAGGCGGCGCTCCCGGGTGTCGAGGACCACATAGATGAACGACAGGCGCCGCTCGTCAGCCGACGTTTCCTCACCTTTCATCGGCGAGTCGACACGGAACACCGGCAGGTCGATGCTGCCGTCCGGACCATGCCATTCGTAAAACTCATTATAGTTCTTATCGCCGTGGAAATAGGCCTTGATGCAATCATGGCGCGCCACGAAAGCGGCCAGCCGGGCCCAATTGGCGTGCGGATTCCCTTCCGGACTGCTGACGCTGCACGTGTCGGCCAACAAGTTCTGGAAACCGTCGCGGGCGTTGATACCGTGCGGCGGGATGGGATTTGTGAAATGCTTGGCCTCGGCGTCGGGCGGGTCGTGCGTGAAGAGGAGCACGGGCGTCACGCTGTCGCGCGCCGCCACCTCACGTTCAAACCAGCCGCGCGCCAGTGTGTCCGGCCACATCCCCATCATCACAAGGCGGATGCCGTCGAGCGGAACGACGTAGCGGACGCGATCGCGGGCATAATCGAAATCCGCCTCACCGACCACCGTCGCGGGCCGCATCGTCCGATTGAAGATGCCGGCGGCCGACGTGGCGTCGCGCGGAGGGGTGAGCGGTTTGGTGTAGCCGATGGCATTCGAGACGTCGTGGTTGCCCGGAACGAGGTAGAGCGGAATGTCAGACACGGCGCCCCAGTCGCGGCAGAACTGCGCCCACGACTGCGCGGCAGGCTGCACGCCCTTCTCCATACGGTTGGCGATGTCGCCCGTACAGACCACGAAGTCCGGCTTCCCCGCCAACGTGCCCGCTCCCACACCGCCGTCGTCGGGCAGGAACGTCGCAGGCAACTGGCCGATAGCCGCCAGCATGGCCCGGCTCACCTCTGAGGCCGTCACTCCGCTACGCCCGCGGAATTCGCGCGTCAGGCCATAATGCAGGTCGGAACAATAGACAAAACGATACGTGCGGCCCCCGGCCGGCACCGCCACGAGGGACACGAAAGACACGGCGAGCAGCCACAGCGGCCACCAGCCTCGCGAAAGGAAATCTCTGCGTTTCATGCCTGCAAAAGTAGTAAAACAGGCCGAACCTCCTGCGAAAAGACACAGGATTGTCACAAACTCGCCCCGGCAGGCCCCTGCCGCACTGAATTCCTTGCCGGAACAGGGCAGAGGCAACGCGCCGCCCGTCAGCGGGTACGCTTCTTGGGCGCGATGTTGAGTTTGTAAGCCACGTGGAAGAGGACGTAGCGCGGAAGGACGTTGCGGAACGTCTCTATGCGGCCCTGCTCGTTGACGTAGTTGTCCACCATGTTGTCGTCGGCCAAGAGGTTGGAGCCCTCGACGGCCAGGTTGAGCCGCCCCTTGATGAAGCTCTTGTCAAGGCGCAGGTTGAGGTCCCACGAGTGGCGGTCCATCCGGCTGTCGCCGTAACCATAGTAGCTGGTCAGGCCGAAGTTGCCGCTCAGGGTGAAGTCGAGGGGCAGGTTGGCCTGCCCTTCGAGGCCATACTCCATGTCGGTGGTGCGGACAGGCGTGAAGTCGGCACGGTCGCCGTTGGCGCGGATGTGGGTGGCCTTGACGCTGGCGCTGAGGCTGCCCCACTTGCCGGGCCGCCAGGCGATCGAGAAGCCGCCGGTCGTGTTGATGTTGTCGACCGAACTGATGGCCGAGGCGTCCATGCCTGCGGTGTAGTTCAGGTCGCGGCTGTGGGCATAGCGCGCGTATCCGTAAAGGTTGAGGGTGAACTTCTGTGCGCGGTCGAGGGGCAGGCTGAGGTCGAGCGAGCCGTTCGTGAGGTAATTGCCGTCGACATTGACGGGCTGCGAGGTGATGGCGCCCGTCCGGCGGTCGTAGGTCTGGCTCATGGCGACGGCGTTCTTCGTCCGTTCGTAGCCCAGGCGGGCCGAGAGGGAGACGGCCGTCTTCTTCCACGTGCGGCGCGCCTCGGCCGAGACGCTGTGCGTCAGGGTGTTGTCGAGCCCGGAGTTGCCCAACGAGATGTGGAGCGGGTCGGAGGCGTCGCGCACGTCGATGAGATAGAAAGCCGAGGGCTGCGCGCCGCGGAGCGAATAGTCGGCGCTGACGGCGAGCTCGCTGCCGTTCTTGTCGGCGCGCCGCGGATACCAGGCCACCGAGGCCGAAGGCTCGACGAAGAGGGCGCGGCGGCTGACGGCATAGGGCGTCCGGTCGCGGTTGTAGTCGAGGTGGACATACTCATGGCGCAAGGGCAGTTCGGCGCGCAGCGTGATCCAGCCGTGGCGGCGCAAGGGCTGTTTGTGATAGAACTTGATGCCGGCGCGGTGCGCGAAGGTCTTTATCGTGCTGAAATAGGAGTTCTCGGCGTCGATGCACTGTTGCAGCGAGTCGCGCAGCGAGGGCAGGGCGCCCAGCGTGCGGCCCGAGCCCTCGTCCCATCCCGGCAGGCTGTCGAGGCGGTAGAGGGGGTTCTGCGCCTCGTCGCGCGTCCACGTGAACTGGTACGAGGGTTCGATGCGTCCCGAGACGCTGTCGTTCTCGACGTAGCTCAGTGCGTATTTGGCGTTCGCCGTGAAGCGGAAGTTGTCGGCGGGACGGTCGTAGTAGCGCCGGCGGAAGTCGGTGTCCAACCCGCCTGCGGGATAGTCGAGGCGGTAGCGGTCGAAGTCCTCATCGTGCTTGTGGGTCTGGCTGAACGCGGCATCCACGTCGAGCAAGTCGGGCGCAAAGGCAAAGTGAGCCTCGGCCCGGGCCTCGTGGCGCACCTCGTAGCCCGTCAGGAGGCGTTCGGACAGGGTGCGGCTCGTCACGGCGCGGCGCCAGGCCGCGCTGAGCGGGTCGGCCATGGCGCTGTCGAGCGCCTCACCGGGCAGGCCGTCAGGGTCGGTCTGGAAGTTGGCCACACGGCCGGCCTCGGTGTCGTGGTGGCGGTTATAACCCATTTTGTAGTTCAGGTCGACGTATCGCCCTTTCTGCGGGCGCAGGCTCAGCCCGAGGCCGGCGTTCACGCGGTCCGAGCTCAGGCGCGAGCCTTCCTCGGTGCGG
>HF989225.1:18337-19839 GCA_000431275.1 Prevotella sp. CAG:755
CGCCCGCCGTGAGGTAGGTCCGCTCGTTCGTGCGCGCGTTGACGTCCTGCCCCATGTGCGTGTAGTCCGCCGAGGCGGTGAAGCGCACGGCGTCGCCGGGCTCGAAGTGGTAGTTGGCCGTGGCGCTCTTGCCCGCCATGAGCCCGCCGAAGTACCTGTAAGTCGACTCTCCGTTGGCCCACTTCCGCTGGCGGATCAGATTGAGGTTGTTCATGTCGGCCGAGAGCACGAGGCCCTGCCGGCGGTCGACGTAGAGGCCGAAAAACGTGCCCGAGTAGCGCCGCTCGGTGCCGTAGGCCAGGTCGGCGTCGAACGTCCACGAGCCTTGGTAGTCGGGTTTCAGGTGGACGTCCATCACGTAGCTCTTGTCGCCCATGTCGCGACCCATGGTCTTGCTGCGCTCGCCCTCGCGCTCGTAGACCTTGACCTTGCCCACGACGTAGGCCGGCAGGTTCTGCAAGGCCATCTGGGCGTTGCCGTTGAAGAAGTCCTTGCCGCTGAGCAGGATGTTCTCGACGTAGCGGCCGTTGACGTAGACCCGTCCGTCGCGCAGCTGGGCGCCGGGGAGCTGTTCGATAAGGTCGTCGAGCATCGAGCCGTCGGGCAGGTCGAAGGCGTCGGCGTTATATATTAAGGTGTCGCCGCGGTAGACCATCTTGATTTTCGTGGCCTTCACGGCAGCCTCGCCGAGCTCGCGCGCCTTGGGCGTGAGGGCGATGTGGCCGAGGTCGACGTAGCGGTTGCGGCGGCTGAACCGCACCTCGACGCGGCGTTCATAAGGCTCGTAGCCCGCCTTCTTGATGCGCAGCACGTAGGTGCCCGCCGCCGGGACGGCGAGCGTGAAGCGGGCAGGATAGAAAAAGTCGGTGCCGGGTTTCATCATGGCGCGCGAGAGGGTGTCGGCCACGGCGGAGCCGTCGGTCCGCACCACGGCCACGCGGGCATCGACGACGCCGTCGCCCGTGAAAGCGTCGACGACGTGTCCGCGCACATAACCGCCCTGCGCCCGGGCTGGAAACGGGAAAGACAAGCCGGCCAAAGCCAGCAGGACGGGAAACAAGTGCCGCAACAGGACACCGGCTGCGTGTGTATTCATAAGCTGTACAATTTGTATCAGATTGTGGCACTTCCGCCGTGCGCGACGCAGGCAGGCTCACGCCAGACGGAGCACAATGCATTTTCCGCAAAATTACAAATTTTTTTCATATAGCCAACGTTTTACCCCCCCAATAGCTAAAAAACCTAAAAAAAGCAGCCGGAGCGTTCCCGGGCACCGCGCTTCCGGTCCCGACCGGCCCGGCAAGACGCGTTGAAGCGCGCCACCGCGCGAAGCAGCGCACCATGAAATCCTGCCGCCCAGACCGTCGCGACGGGAGCAGTGCCTGTCGCGACGGGAGCCCTGACCGTTTCGGCGCTCAGGAGAGGGGAAGTGGGCGCAACGCCCTCCCGCGTTTCGCGAAAAAAGCGTAACTTTGCCTGTCCGAACGCAACGAATGATGAAT
>HF989226.1:0-12040 GCA_000431275.1 Prevotella sp. CAG:755
CGGCCTGAATCATTTCCGGGCTGGCGTAGAGGTAAACCTCAACGCGGCGGTTCTGCTGCTGGCCTTCCTTGGTGGCGTTCGATGCGACGGGGTTGGCTTCGCCCAAGCCCTCGACCGACGTAATCTGCGCAGCCTGCACGCCGCAGCTCAGCAGGTAGCTCTGCACGCTTTGTGCCCGCACTTGCGACAGGTCGAGGTTTTTTTGTTGGCTCTCGGCGGCTGTCGAGTTTTTCCATCCCTGATTGTCCGTATAACCCTTGATGGCGACGTCCATGTCAGTGTTCTGGTTGAGCACGCTCGTAGCGAACTTGCTCAGCGAAGCCTTGGCCGACGTGCTCAGCGTGGCATCGCCCGTGGCAAAGAGAATGCCAGAATCAAACGTCACTTTGACAGCTTGCAGGCCATTGTTGTCCGTCACGGTTTCCACCTGTGCGTTTTCGACTGCTTCGGCTGCTGCTTTGGCTTTGTCCATTCTACGGCCGATGAGTGCACCGGCACCCGCGCCGACCGCTGCGCCGACTGCCGCACCGATGCCTGCGCCTTTTCCTTTTCCGATAAGACCGCCCACGAGGGCGCCTACGCCTGTTCCGGTTCCGGCACCGATGAGGCTGCCTTTGCCCGTGTTGTTCATCCCGCAACCGCTCAGCAGCAATGCGCCGCAGAGCGTGTAGATTGACAAGTTAAGTTTCTTCATATTTTATGAGTTTGAAGCAAAATTGCGTGGCAAATGTACGATTAAACTTTGGGTTGGCGAATTTTTTAGCGGCCGATTACGTGCGAAAAGTGAATATCTGGTAAATTCGGTTTAGCCGCCCGGCTTTCAAGCCGGCATCGGCCACAGACGTGTGAGGACATTTGTCGAAACTGTCCGGTAGTTTGAAGTTTTTTGTAACTTTGCAGCGGAAATAAAGCACAGATGAACAACAACGAATCGAACCGACGTGCGCTCCTCGGGATGTCGCTGCCGGAATTGCTCGCAGTGACAATCCGTCTCGGCCTGCCGAAATTCGCGGCCGGGCAGATTGCCCGTTGGCTCTATGTCAACCATGCGGATTCAATTGAGCAGATGACGAATCTCCCGAAAACGGCCCGCTGGCGTTTGTCCGAAGAATATGAAATCGGCAACAGCGCGCCAGTTGACGCGCAGCATTCGACAGACGGAACGGTCAAGTATCTTTTCCGCACCAAGGCGGGCGATTATATTGAGAGCGTCTACATCCCCGACGGCGAGCGGGGCACGTTGTGCGTCTCGTCGCAGGTAGGATGCAAGATGGGGTGTACGTTCTGCATGACGGGACGCCAAGGCTATTCGGCCCAATTGACTGTTTCGGACATCCTGAACCAGATTTATTCGCTCCCCGAGCGCGACCGGCTGACCAATGTGGTCTTTATGGGACAGGGTGAGCCCTTTGACAACACGGATAACGTGCTTGCAAGCTTGCGGGTGCTGACGTCGGACTGGGGATTCGGTTGGAGCCCGAAACGTATCACGGTTTCCACCGTGGGTGTTACGGCAGGCCTGAAGCGTTTTCTCGACAACAGTCGTTGCCATTTGGCCATCAGCCTCCATTCGCCCGACCCTCAGCAACGTGCCGCACTGATGCCGATTGAGCGGGCCTACCCGATCGAAAAGACCATCGCGCTGCTCCGTACCTACGATTTTTGCCGCCGTACACCGTCTCGCCCTGCCGAGGGTACACATCAGCGGCGCCTGTCGTTCGAATATATCGTTTTCGGCGGAGTCAACGACACGTTGGACCATGCTGACGCCCTCTTGCGTCTGCTGCACGGCCTTGACTGCCGCGTCAACCTCATCCGCTTTCATTCTATTCCGGCGACCTCGCTTCACGGCGCGTCGGAAGAGACAATGCTCCGTCTGCGTGATTATCTTACGAGCCATGGCGTTTTCACAACCATACGTGCCTCGCGTGGCCAGGACATCTATGCGGCTTGCGGCCTTCTCTCGACGGCCAAACAGCAAGCCGGCATTATTAAATAATTAAGGCATCAACGAAATACGATCAGTATGGAAAGACATAAAGTGAGAGTGGGCATCACCCACGGCGATATTAACGGAATCGGGTACGAAGTCATCTTCAAGGCTTTCGCCGAACCTGGAATGCTGGACGTTTGTACGCCGGTCATTTATGGTTCGCCGAAAGCGGCGGCTTACCATCGCAAAGCAATCGACAGCCAAGTTGCCTTCACCACCGTTGCCTCTGCCGAGGACATCGCCGAGGGACGCCTGAACATGGTAGAATGCTATCCGGAGGAAGTAAAGATAGACTTCGGCCAGCCTACGCCTGAAAGCGGCCGGGCCGCTTTCCTGGCGCTCGAACGTGCGGTGGAGGACTACAAGGCAGGCCTGATAGACGCTGTTGTCACAGCTCCGATCAACAAGAAGAGCATCCAAAGCGCCGACTTCCACTTTCCCGGACACACGGAATACTTTGAAGACCGTGTGGGAGGAGGTTCAAAAGCCTTGATGGTGCTGGCAAACAGTCAGATGCGTGTGGCGTTGGCCACAACGCACCTTCCGCTCTCGCAAGTGGCTCAAGCAATCACGCCGGAACTCCTGTTGGAGAAGTTGAGGCTGTTCCAACAGTCATTGAGGGTGGATTTCCGTATCTCAATACCCCGGATTGCCGTCCTGTCGCTTAACCCGCACGCCGGCGACGGCGGTCTGCTGGGGATGGAAGAGGCAGAGAAAATCACGCCGGCAATCCAGCAAGCCAACAGTGAGGGCATCCATGCATTCGGCCCCTATGCCGCCGATGGCTTTTTCGGTGCGGGGATGTACCATCATTTTGACGGCATACTTGCCATGTACCACGACCAAGGCCTTGCGCCGTTCAAGGCGCTTTCGATGAGCGACGGCGTGAACATCACCGCCGGCTTGCCTTTGGTGCGCACGTCGCCCGACCACGGGACTGCCTATGACGTGGCTGGCAAAGGCACTGCTGATCCAAGCTCGTTCCGTCAGGCGGTTTATGCAGCCGTCGACATTTGGTATGCCCGACGTTTCGACGCAGAAGCCCATGCCAATCCGCTACGTCGTCAGCATAACAACGACCGCCACGACGACTCTGAACCTAAGAAACGCAGTCAAGAGAATCCAGAATGAAGTTTGCAGTCATAGCCGCAGGCGAGGGTTCACGCCTGAACCAGGAAGGGGTGGCTCTGCCAAAGCCTTTGGTGTGCCTGAACGGCGAGCCGATGATCGACCGCTTGCTGCGCATCTTCGCAGAAAACGACGCCGAAGAAGTGGACGTCGTAGTCAATGATCTTCATCCCGAAGTGGCGCAACACCTTGCCGTTCTGAAAGAGCAAGGGTGGGGTGAGCGCTTGCGTGTCGTGGTGCGCACCACGCCGAGTTCCCTGCACAGTTTTTATGCCCTTTCGCCGCATCTCGCGGATGCTCCTTTTTGCCTGACAACCGTAGACACTATTTTCCGCGAGGATGATTTTGCCGCTTATCTCAACACGTTCCGCGAGTCAGACGCACAAGGAATGATGGCCGTCACGGACTTTGTGGACGACGAGAAGCCCCTTTACGTCGGCACGGACAATGAGATGAACATCACAGGCTTTTTCGACGAGCCTTCGGGCTGCCGCTACATTTCCGGCGGTATCTATTGTCTTCATCCGGAGGCGCTTGACGTACTTCAACGCTGCATGGACAGGCATATTCACAGGATGCGCAATTTCCAGCGCCAGCTTGTAGCCGATGGGTTGCGCCTCCGCGCATGCCCCTTCTCCAAGATTTTGGACGTCGACCATGCCAGCGACATCGTGGCGGCTGAAAAATTCCTTAGGTATGCCGAATAAACAGCGGGTCGTAGGTATTCGTCGCGCGCAACGCTTTTCGCCGAATTCAGTGGACCGTGATGCGGCAATCTGCCAAGCCGTGGCGGATTGTCTGGAGCGCCAGGGGTGTGATGTGTCGCTTTATGCCGAAGAGTCTTTCATTCCCAGTCTTGCACAGGGAGCAGCGGCCGTGTTCAGCATGGCCCGAGGCGTGGAAACAGTCGCAGTTTTAGAAAAACTCAACGCACCGGTCGTAAATCCTGTGGCTGGACTCAGGAACGCCCGTCGCGGCGACATGACGCGCCTCTTCGCCAGTGCTGGGATCCCGATGCCACGCAGTTGGATGGTGCGTACTGACGACGCGTTGCCCGACGTCGACTGCCCGTGTTGGTTGAAGCGGGCGGACGAGTGCGCGCAGGCCAGCGAGGACGTTGTTTATGCCTCAGGACGCGACGAACTGGCCGACGCCGTGCGCCGCTTCGCCGAACGAGGCTTGCGCGAGGCCGTCGTTTGCGAACATCTCCCTGGCGATTTGGTCAAGTTCTATGGTGTGAAAGGCACGGGCTTCTTTGAGTATTATTATCCTACTGCCGGCGACGGTTTCAGCAAGTTCGGCTTGGAGCGTCACAACGGTGCTGCCCGCTTCTACGCTTTCGATAGTGCCGCCCTTTCCGCTACGGCCGACCGGGCCGCCAGCCTGCTCGACTTGCCTGTCTATGGAGGCGACTGTATCGTCGGCGCCGACGGCGGAGTCCGTCTCATCGATTTCAACGACTGGCCCAGCTTCTCACGATGTTGCGGCCGCGCGGCTGAGGCAATAGCCTCGGTCGTCATAAAAGCCATAGAGTTAAATCAAAAACAGCTATGAGCCAAACTAAAACTACGCTTGAAGCCACATTCAAGTCACAAGACACCGAAGAGTGGCTCGACATTCATTTCACTCGCCCACTCGGGTTGTGGTGGGCAAAGTTCTTCAATTATTTTGGAGTCCATCCGAACGTCGTTACCGTCCTGTCCATCATTCTTGGCATGGCGGCCGGCGTGATGTTCTATTATCCCGACATGACCCACACCGTATTCGGTATCATCCTGTTGGTATGGGCCAACCTTTATGACAGTGCGGATGGGCAGCTGGCCCGTATGACAGGAAAGAAGACCCTCCTTGGTCGAGTGCTCGACGGTTTTGCTGGCGACGCCTGGTTCTTCACCATTTATTTCTGCATCTGCCTTCGTCTGACGCCGGAGTGGGGCGTGGCCATTTGGGCGATAGCCGCGTTGTCCGGCTTTGTTTTCCATGCGTCGCAATGCCAGTTGGCGGATTATTACAGAAACATTCATCTTTATTTTCTCAAAGGCCGTCAAGGCAGCGAGCTCGACAGCTATGCCAAGGTACGCAGCGATTACCATGCCCTAAGCTGGCGAAAAGACTGGTTCCACAAGACTTACCTCTATTTCTATGGCAATTACACCCGGGCGCAGGAACGGCAGACCCCGATGTTCCAACGCTTCTATGCCGCAGTGCGCAAGCGTTTCGGAGATAACCTTCCGCAGGCACTGCGCGATGATTTCCGTCGCGGCAGCCTGCCCCTGATGAAGTATGCCAACATCCTGACGTTCAATACGAGGGCTATTGTCCTTTACGTCGTTCTCCTTGTCGGACAGCCATGGCTGTATTTCGTTTTCGAGATAACGGTGATGACCATCATTTACTTATATATGCGTTCGCGTCACGAACGCCTTTGTTTCAAGCTCTTTAAGCGTTTGAACCAGTATGAACCCGAAGCTGCGTAATTTCTTTTTGGCGTTTGGCATCGTTGCCATCGTCGTCATGCTCTGTACGTTCGACGTGGACTACGCCGAACTTGTCGATAAGCTCAAACGGGCCGGAGCGTGGTTTCCTGCGATTGTGGGCATTTGGGCCGTAGTGTATTTCTTCAACGCTTGGGCGTTTCAGATTATCGTGAACAACGGCGCGCGCGATGGCCGCCGCCTTTCGTTTGCCCGGGCTTACAAGTTGACCGTATCGGGTTTTGCGTTCAGCTATACGACGCCTTTCGGCTTCGGCGGGGGACCTTATCGCGTGCTGGAACTGAATGCGCTCGTCGGGACAAGCCGTGCGGCATCTTCTGTCGTGCTTTATTCGATGATGCACATACTGTCGCATATTTGCCTTTGGGCGTCGTCGGTCGTGCTCTTTATTTGCATTCACACTGTCGATGCTGGGCTTTGGGTGCTCTTTGCTTTATTTGCTGCGGTTTGTGCGGTGCTCGTTTATTTCTTTTATGTAGGATATCGCAACGGTATGGTCGTCAAATTGTTCCGCCTGCTGACACATATCCCCCTGTTGAAACGATGGTCGGTCCGGCTCTATGAGAAGAACGCCGACACGTTCGAGCAGATTGACAGCCAGATTGCCGATCTCCACAGCCGCGGCCGAAGGTTTTACAGTGCCTTGTTCTTTGAATACGTCGCCCGCGTGGTCAACGCGTTGGAGTATTACTTTATCCTGAACGCCATGTCGCTCGATGTGAGCTTCTTCGACTGTGTCCTGGTACTGGCTTTTTCGTCGCTGTTCAGCAACATGCTTTTTTTCTTGCCTATGCAGCTCGGCGCGCGTGAAGGAGGGCTTGCCATTATCGTCAACCGGCTCGCCATTCCCGGCGTGTTCGGACTTTACGCCAGTTTCTTTACCCGCATTCGCGAACTGGTGTGGATTGTGATAGGCGTCTCACTTGTCAAAGTCGGTAACAAGAATTTAACGAAGGAAATATGCAGTTCGGAGAAATAAAGTCGCTCATTTTTGATTACGGCGGCACGCTCGACACAAACGCCCGCCATTGGGCACGGGTGCTTTGGGAGGGATATGTCAAGGCTGGAATCCCGGTTTCGGAGGCTGGTTTCCGTGAGGCTTACGTGCATGGCGAGCGGACGCTCGCGCGGCAGCGCATCATTATGCCCCAAGATGATTTCCGCGTCGTATTGATGAAAAAAGTGGACATAGAGACACGCTTCCTGGTCGATGAAGGAAGATGGGGTGCGGACGACGGCGAGCGGAAACGCCTGTCTGACGCGGTAGCCGACTACTGTTATGAGTATGCCCGCCGCACGGTGGCACATTCGCGTGAGGTGCTTGAGCGTCTCCGGCCATATTATGGAATGGTGCTCGTCTCTAACTTTTACGGCAATATCGGAACAATCCTGCGTGATTTCCGTCTTGATTGCTTTGCCCACGTCATCGAGTCGGCCGTGGTCGGTGTGCGCAAGCCCGATCCAGCCATCTATCGGCTCGGTGTCGATGCTACGGGTTGCCTGCCCGGCGAGGTGCTCGTTGTCGGCGACTCTTACGACAAGGACGTCGTACCGGCCCACACTGTCGGTTGTGCCACGGCGTGGTTGAAAGGGGAGGGATGGACTGCGGATGAGCCTGACGGCAGCCTGGCCGACTGCATCATCACGGACCTGTCGGACCTGTTGAAATACCTGAACCATGACTGAGAGACGAGGCACACCGCTTGTCGGCAACCGGTTCCTGTGGCCGTTTGTGCTCATCACTTCCTTGTTCTTCGTCTGGGGCATGGCGCGCGCCATCTTGGACGTCCTCAACAAACATGTGCAGGAGACCTTGTTGGTGAGCAAGGGGGAGTCGGCCTTGTTGCAGGTCACGGTCTATGGGGCTTACTTCCTGATGGCCCTTCCTGCCGGATGGTTCATCCGCAACCGCGGGACGCGTACCGGTGTCGTCGTGGGGCTTCTGCTTTTTGCCGCGGGTGCTTTTCTTTTCGTTCCCTCAGGGTGGGGCAGCACGTTTTATGGTTTGCTCCTTCCCCTGTTTGTCATTGGTTGCGGGCTGGTGATGCTTGAAGTGGCAGCCAACCCATATGCTGCCGCTTTGGGCGATCCGCTCACTGCCGCAGGCCGCCTCAACCGGGCGCAGTCGTTCAACGGACTAGGGTCGATTGTCGGCGCATTGGCTGGCGGCCTGTTCTTTTTTACAGACACGGCGGACTCCGCATCGCGCAATGTGGCGGTTCCCTATGTCGTATTGGGCGTGTTCGTCCTGCTGGTGGCGTTGTGTTTCGTCAGGTTGCGTTTGCCCGAAGTCGTGGTTGAGTCTGACCACAGTATGCATGATGGCTGCGGGGAACGTATCGCGCCGGCGTTCTACTTCGGCCTGTTCGCTCTTTTCTGTTATGAAGTCTCCGAGATAACGATTAATACCTTTTTTATCAATTTTGTGAGTGACTCGGGCTACGTTTCGCCTTTTCATGCGTCGTTGTTGCTCTCTTTCGGTGGCTTAGGCTTGTTCATGGCAGGGCGGTTTGCGGGCAGCGTGCTTATGCGGCGCGTGGCGTCAGAGCGCCTGTTGGCCATTTGTGCCGTGGGTGCACTGGTGTGCATGGCTTGTGTCATGGCAGGGAACGGATGGCTGTCTGTTGGAGCACTGATAGCATGTTATGTGTTCGAGAGCATCATGTTCCCTACGGTGTTCGCCCTTTCGCTGGGTTATGCTGGCGAGCGCCGCGCCCTGGCCTCGTCGCTGCTGATGCTGAGCGTGGTGGGCGGTGCGGTCGGTCCTCTCCTTACGGGGCATCTTGCCGACGCTTTCGGGCTCACAACCGCGTTTGCCGTGCCGATGGTGGGCTTTGCAGTCGTGCTGTTCTTCGCCATGTTCAGCCTCGAACGGGGACGATAGCCATCCCGGCTATCCTGTCGCACTGACAGGATTTCCTGCAAGCCTTTCCGTGATTCCTGTCAGCCGTCCCGTATTCCCGGGCAGCGCGGACAAGGAGAGGGGAAATGTGTCGGGAATGATGGCAAAACGGAAAATAAAGCGTAACTTTGTCGCGATATATCCTTGTTAAACGACCAGAATGCCCCGGCCGTTGACCATGGGGACAGACATAACAATAGACCTTATGAATAGAATTATAGCCAAAGAGAGGTTTTCGGAAAAAGTGTTTAAGCTTGTCGTCGAGGCTCCGCTCATTGCGAAAGCCCGCCGTGCAGGCCATTTCGTCATTGTCCGCGTCGGAGAGCACGGCGAGCGTATACCGCTCACCATTGCCGAGGCAGACCCCGAGCGTGGCACCATCACGCTTGTCGTGCAGGAAGTAGGACTGTCGTCGACGCGTCTTTGTGAGATGAACGTCGGCGACGAACTGGCCGACGTGGTCGGTCCGCTGGGCAAGGCTACCCATATCGAAAACTTCGGCACCGTAGTCTGCGCCGGTGGCGGCGTAGGCATCGCACCGATGCTCCCTATTGTCCAGGCTTTGAAAGCTGCGGGCAACCGTGTCATTAGTGTCTTGGCCGGCCGTACCAAGGAACTCGTCATCCTTGAAGACGAGATGCGCCGTTCGTCCGACGAAGTCATCGTCATGACAGACGACGGAAGCTATGGCAGGAAGGGCTTGGTGACGGAAGGAGTGGAGAGCGTCATCATCCGGGAGCACGTGGACAAATGTTTTGCCATAGGCCCGGCCATCATGATGAAGTTCGTGTGCCTGTTGACAAAGAAATACGGAATTCCGACCGATGTCTCGCTGAATACTATCATGGTCGACGGAACGGGCATGTGCGGCGCTTGCCGCATCACAGTGGGCGGGCAGACGAAGTTTGTCTGCGTAGACGGCCCTGAGTTCGACGGCCATCAGGTCGACTTCGACGAGATGTTGAAGCGCATGGGCGCCTTTAAGGGCGAGGAGCGCGAAGAGATGCACAAGCTGCACCATTGCGAAGCCGGGGAGCCGTCCGGACGAGACGCTGACTGGCGCGTAAATCTGCGCAAGGCTATGAAACCTAAGGAACGCATGGCCATTGAACGCTGCGAGATGCGCGAGTTACCGCCGGCCTACCGGGCGCGTAGCCTGAAAGAAGAAGTGAACCGTGGACTGACCATGGCACAGGCACAGCGGGAGGCCCGGCGTTGTCTGGACTGTGCGAACCCGGGATGCGTCGAAGGATGCCCTGTGAGCATCGATATCCCGCGTTTCATCAAGAATATCGAGCGGGGCGAGTTCGGCGAGGCCGCCGCCACGCTTAAAGAGACCAGCGCACTGCCCGCTGTGTGCGGACGTGTCTGTCCGCAGGAGAAGCAATGCGAGGCGCACTGCATCCACCTGAAAACGGGCGGAAAGGCTGTGGCCATCGGCTATCTTGAACGCTTCGCCGCCGATTACGACCGCGAGCATGGCGAACATGCGGCATCCGTCAAAGCCCCGGCCAATGGTCACAAAGTGGCCGTCGTAGGGACCGGACCGGCCGGACTTTCGTTCGCCGGAGATATGGCGAAGCACGGTTATGACGTGACGGTCTTCGAGGCCTTGCACGAAATCGGCGGTGTCTTGAAGTATGGCATCCCCGAGTTCCGTTTGCCTAACCGTATCGTCGATTTTGAGATTGATAACCTGAGACAACTCGGAGTCCGTTTTGTGAAAGACTGTATCATCGGGAAGACACTGACAGTCGCCGAGCTGGAAGACGCCGGCTTCGAAGGTATCTTCGTGGCCTCTGGTGCCGGACTTCCGAACTTCATGGGGATTCCCGGGGAGAACGCCATAAACATCATGTCGTCGAATGAGTATCTTACGCGTATCAACCTGATGGACGCATCGAACCCTGACAGCGACACGCCGGTGACGTTCGGAAAGCATGTGGCCGTCGTGGGCGGAGGGAATACGGCGATGGACTCCGTCCGCACTGCTTTGCGTCTGGGTGCTGAAACAGCCACAATCATCTATCGCCGTTCAGAAGCTGAGATGCCGGCACGCATCGAAGAGGTGAAGCACGCCAAGGAAGAAGGGGTCAGGTTCATGACGCTCCACAATCCTGTCGAGTATATCGCTGACGAGCAAGGCCGCGTCAAGCAGGTCGTTTTGCAAAAGATGGAGCTTGGCGAGCCCGACGCGTCGGGCCGCCGCCGTCCCGTGCCTGTCGAGGGCGCGACCGTGACGATGGATGTGGACCTCGTGGTGGTCAGCGTGGGCGTTTCGCCCAACCCGATCCTTCCCCGCTCGGTGGAAGGGCTCGAACTGGGACGCAAGGGAACCATCGCAGTCGACGAGAACATGCAATCGTCGCACAAGATGTTGTTTGCGGGCGGTGACATCGTGCGCGGAGGTGCTACGGTCATCCTCGCCATGGGCGACGGCCGCCGTGCGGCGGCCGCTATGGACGCGAAACTGAGCGCAAAGGAATAAACACGCACGGCGATGAGAGGAATTTATACCCTGTTGCTACTCGTTTGCTCCAATGTGTTCATGACGGTCGCATGGTACGGGCATCTCAAAATGCAGCAAGTGGGAATCAGTAAGAACTGGCCTTTATACTTGGTCATACTCTTCTCGTGGAGCATAGCTTTGCTGGAATATGCCTGTCAGGTGCCAGCGAACCGCATAGGTTTTATCGATAATGGCGGCCCTTTCACGCTCATGCAGCTGAAAGTTATCCAAGAAGTCATTTCGCTGATCGTGTTTACAATCTTGGCGACCTTGATGTTCCGCGGTGAAGCGCTTCATTGGAATCACCTTGCAGCTTTTGCATGCCTTGTCGCTGCGGTTTACTTTGTATTTATGGAATGACGGCTCACAAGCTGACAGACGACTATCGGCTTGAACAGCGCGTCCGTCGCGCTGTTCAAGCCGGACTCAAAGAGTTTTCGCTCATCGAACCTGGCGACCGCGTCCTCGTAGGACTATCCGGAGGCAAGGATTCGATGGCTTTGCTCGAATTGCTTGGCGGACTCGCCCGCCGTCGGGACGGAGCTTTTCGCGTGGAAGCCCTGCATGTGAGGATGGGAAACGTCGATTACAGGACCGATGTGGGCTACCTGGCAAAATTCGCAGCCGACTGCGGTTGCGGGTTTTACCTGCGTGAAATCTCATTCGAAGCTGACCGCAATGAAAGGCGCAGTCCTTGTTTCCTCTGTTCCTGGAACCGGCGGAAGCAGCTCTTTGAGATGGCGCAAGAATTAGGCTGTACGAAAATCGCCCTCGGCCATCATCGTGACGACATCCTGCGGACGGCATTGATGAACCTGACGTTCGCGGGGTCGTTCGCTACGATGCCTGTGAAAATCAGAATGCGGAAATTCCCTGTCACTATCATCAGACCGTTGTGTCGCGTTGATGAGGCGGACCTGCGCCGTTGGGCCGAAATTCATGGTTATCAGCCGTTGGTCAAGACCTGCCCTCACGACGGAGAAGGCAACCGCCGGTCGATCGAGAGCGTCGTC
>HF989226.1:12077-19717 GCA_000431275.1 Prevotella sp. CAG:755
CGCCATGCAACGGTTGTGCCCTGAAGCTCGGTACAGCCTTTGGCATGCTTTGGAGAAGGACGGAAAACTCGTCGAGTTATAGCTTTTTAAGCTTGTCTATGAACGATTTGTTGAGCGCTTTGAGATTGTCGCTGTTTAGCCTGAGCTCTTGTTGGATCGTAGCGAGCCCGGTGAAATAGTCGGCGAAGATTTGGCGCATACCTTCTTTGTGCGTGTGCGCTTCGGGATTGACAACGACGTTAAAGCTTTTCTTGACAATTTCGACTTCTATGGTCTTTCCTGTCGTCATAGGCTCGCCGTCACAGTGGGCAGCACCTTCTGTCTGTCGGGTGATGATGACTTTCTTGGTGCGGAAAGTCTTGATATGGCTGTTGTGGTCGATGGTCCTGTTGAAGAGCTGGATGGCAATCTGAGGCGCCTCGATGGCGTTGAACGGCTCCATGACGGTCACGTCCATAAGTCCGTCTTTCATGGAGGCATTAGGGGCTATGTAGGCGTTGTTCCCGTATTGCGAGGCGTTGGCGCAGGCGATGAGGAATGCCTCGTTCTTGAACGTACCTTCGTCGTCTTCGATCGTGTAAGTCTCCGGCTTGTAACGGAGTCCTTCGCGCAGCGTGTTTTCGATATAAGTGAGAAAACCGCGCTTCTTTGCTGTCGCGAATTTCGTACTGATGAAAGCGTCAAAACCGACGCCGCATGTGCAGAAGAAGGGCCGGCCGTTGATAGTTCCGTAATCCAGACAGTGAATCGTTGCCTGGTTGATGATGTGCATGGCTTTCCGTGTTTCGAGCGGAATCTGGAGATGGCGGGCCAGCCCGTTGCCGGAGCCGCACGGTATGACTCCAAGCGCGGTTGGCGTATGGACAATGGAGCGTGCTACTTCGTTCACTGTCCCGTCACCGCCGACGGCCACTACAATATCGACGCCTTTGGCCGCCGCGCCGCTGGCCAATTCGGCCGCATGACCGGCATATTCGGTCTGGACGATGGCATAATCGAATGCCCCTTTGTCAATGAGGCTCTCAATGTCGTGCGTGATGTTGCCTTTTCCCGTGGTTCCGGAGACAGGATTGACAATGAAAAGTACATTCTTCTTCATGAGTGGATGCAAAAATAGCATTTTTTAGCGGTGTTCCTCACAATATGGATGTAAAAATAAGTTTCACGGAAAAAGATTGAGGGCAAAGAGGGCCGCTTTCTGTAATTTGCGTATCTTTGCACAGTTTTACAGACGAAACAACTTAGCCAATCAGAAGGTGATCAACTTTCTCGTTTAATTATTATGGGAATTCTACAAGATAGACTGTCGAAGTATACTTTGCCCCAACAATATATGGCGCAGGGCGTGTACCCCTATTTCAGGGAGATTGAAGGCAAGCAAGGTACGGAAGTAGACATGGGCGGGCATCGCGTGCTGATGTTCGGTTCTAACGCTTACACAGGCCTGACCGGAGACGAGCGTGTGATAGAAGCCGGCATTCGTGCCATGCGGAAATATGGTTCTGGCTGTGCGGGCTCGCGTTTTCTCAACGGGACGCTCGATTTGCACGTACAACTTGAAAAGGAGCTCGCCGAATTTGTCGGAAAAGACGAGGCTTTGTGCTTTTCCACTGGCTTTACGGTGAACTCGGGTGTTATAGCCTGCCTGACCGGACGCGAGGACTACATCATCTGTGACGACCGCGACCACGCTTCGATTGTCGACGGACGCCGCCTGTCATTCTCCACGAGTTTGAAGTACAAGCACAATGACATGGAAGACCTTGAACGGCAGCTTCAAAAGTGTAATCCGGATTCGGTGAAGCTCATCGTGGTCGACGGGGTATTCTCTATGGAAGGTGACTTGGCCAACCTGCCTGAAATCATCCGCCTCAAGCATAAATACAACGCCACCGTGATGGTCGACGAAGCGCATGGCATCGGCGTATTCGGCCGCGACGGCCGTGGAGTGTGTGACTACTTCGGGCTGACTGACGAGGTCGACATCATCATGGGCACGTTCAGCAAGTCGCTGGCATCGATCGGCGGTTTCGTGGCGGCAGACAAGTGCATCATCAACTGGCTTCGCCACAATGCCCGTACCTACATATTCAGTGCATCGGACACCCCGGCAGCCACAGCAGCCGCCATGGAGGCCCTGCATATCATTCAAAGCGAACCGGAGCGCATCAAGGCATTGTGGGAAGTGACCAACTACGCCTTAGACCGCTTCCGCGAAAATGGCTTTGAGATTGGCGACACACAGTCACCCATCATCCCGCTCTATGTCAGGGACACCGACAAGACTTTCCTGGTGACAAAACTGGCTTTCGAAGAGGGCGTGTTTATCAATCCTGTGATACCGCCTGCATGCGCCCCGCAAGACACCTTGGTGCGCTTTGCCCTGATGGCCACACATACGAAAGAACAGGTAGACCTGGCTGTTGAAAAGCTGGTCAAGGTGTTCCGAGAATTGGAAATTCTGAAATAAGAAACAGATACTGCAACAGAAATTGCGAAACGGCTGACAGAAAATACAGTCGCTGCGACAGGAAAAACGGTCTGGGCGACCGTTCAATCAGATCCTCAGACAGGAAGAGCAGTAAGTAAAGAAAAAGGAGGCGTGCGGCAGAAGGGGGAGAGCCCGACTGCCGCACGTCTCCTTTTCCCGCTCATGACACGGGCCGACGGCCGTACAGCGTGTAAAAAAACAGGAAAAAATTTTTTTGTCACTTTGGTGACGGTTAAAGGATAATATGTAGCCGTTTTTGGTTTATCTGACAGTCAAAATATAAGCACTTTTTCAAAAGGAAGGACAAGCTGTGGTGTTGCGAATCATTCTTTTCCTCGTTTTATTACGTATTTTAATAAAAAAGTGTTGTACGACATACTTTATAATTTGGCTGATAGGATGAAAAAGTACACCTTTGCAGCAGTTATCCTAAAAACAATCTTTTTACCTTAAAGAGCTAATACCTATTGGAATACCGGGCGGGATTCGTTGCGAAACGGATTCCGCTTTAATTTGCCTGCTCTACGACCGTGGCGAAGGTCCTCCTTTCCACGTCGGTAACTCCCGCTTTTGTGGCCAGTTGTCACGCGAAGTCGGGTTGTGGCTCAGCCGAGCTGGCAGAAAAGCAAGTTTTTCCTTGCCTTGGCTCCCGCCTTTGCTTATCTTTGCCGCACGAAAACCAATTACCCACTTACATCTATCACACATGGCAACAGCAGACGACAAAAAAGTCATCTTTTCGATGGTCGGAGTGAGCAAGAACATCCGTCAGACTGGCAAGCAGGTCTTAAAGAATATCTATCTCTCTTTCTTTTACGGTGCGAAAATCGGCATCATCGGCTTGAACGGCTCGGGTAAGTCTACGTTGATGAAAATCATCGCCGGATTGGACAAAGACTATCAGGGCGAAGTCGTATTCGCTCCAGGATACAGCGTAGGCTATCTTCCGCAGGAGCCGCAGCTCGATGAAACAAAGACAGTCCGTGAGATTGTCCAAGAGGGTGTGCAACCCATCATCGACGCCCTTGCCGAGTATGAAGAAATCAACCAGAAGTTCGGCCTTCCGGAGTATTACGAAAACGAGGATAGGATGAATGAACTTTTCGCCCGGCAAGGCGAATTGCAGGATGTGCTCGACGCAAATGACGCATGGACACTCGACAGCCGCCTTGACCGTGCCATGGCAGCCTTGCGATGTCCGCCGGCCGACCAGCTGGCAACCCATCTCTCCGGGGGTGAACGCCGACGTGTGGCACTCTGTCGCCTGTTGTTGCAGAAGCCCGACGTGCTCCTCCTTGACGAGCCCACGAACCACCTTGACGCCGAAAGCATAGATTGGCTCGAACAGCATCTGAACCAATACCCCGGCACGGTCATCGCCGTCACTCACGACCGCTACTTCCTCGACGACGTGGCCGGCTGGATCCTCGAACTCGACCGCGGTGAAGGTATTCCTTGGCAGGGAAACTACTCTTCGTGGCTCGAACAGAAGACCCGCCGAATGGAGATGGAGGAGAAGGTGGCCAGCAAACGCCGCAAGACACTTGAACGAGAGCTCGAATGGGTGCGCATGGCCCCGAAGGCACGCCAGGCCAAAGGAAGAGCCCGCCTCAACGCTTACGACCGTTTGCTCAACGAGGACCAGAAAGACAAGGAACAGCGCGTTGAGATCTTTATCCCTAACGGACCGCGTCTCGGGAGCAAGGTGATCGAAGCTTGCCACGTCGCGAAGGCTTTTGGCGACAAGGTGCTGTTCAACGACCTCAACTTCATGCTTCCACCGGGTGGTATCATCGGTGTCATCGGTCCTAACGGTGCGGGAAAGACAACTTTGTTCCGACTGATCATGGGGCTTGAAGTGCCCGATGCCGGTACGTTTGAAGTCGGTGAAACCGTTCAGCTGGCTTACGTCGACCAGCAACATAAAGACATCGACCCTGAAAAGACAGTCTACGAAGTTGTCAGTCAGGGTAATGAGACCATGCGTCTTGGCGGACGCGACGTCAATGCCCGCGCCTACCTGAGCCGTTTCAACTTTTCAGGCGCAGATCAAGAGAAAAAGTGCGGCGTGTTGTCCGGCGGCGAACGCAATCGACTCCATCTGGCCATGGCTTTGAAGCAAGAGGGAAACGTGCTTCTCCTTGACGAACCTACGAACGACATCGACGTCAACACGCTGCGCGCCCTCGAAGAGGGACTCGACGAGTTCGCCGGATGTGCCGTTGTCATCAGTCACGACCGTTGGTTCCTCGACCGCGTGTGCACTCATATCCTTGCCTTTGAAGGCGATGGCAACGTCTTCTATTTTGAAGGCAGTTACAGTGATTATGAAGCGAACAAGGTGAAGCGTCTCGGCCTTGAAGAACCGAAGCGGATCCGCTATCGCGGGCTTGGCGACTGACACCGGTTCCGGCATCGTCGCCATCCATCTTGGAATATGGATACACCGTTTCTTGATTGAGCAAGGACAATGAAACAGAATGATTGGAAAGAAAGGCTTGGCGTAGTATTTTCGACGAACCCGGACTACGTTTATGAAGCTACGGCCGACGATCAGCCCGACACACTGCCTCCTGCACGGCAACGCCTGCGCATCCGCATCGAGCGTGCAGGCCGCCGGGGTAAGACCGTGACCCTCGTGACCGGTTTTGTCGGCAGCAGCGAAGACCTCAAAGAACTTGGCCGCCGGCTGAAAGCCCATCTCGGGACAGGTGGTACGTCCAAGGATGGCGTCATCGTCATTCAGGGCGATGTGAAGGAGAAAGTCGTCGGCTGGCTCAGACAGAGCGGATTCGGCGACGTCAAGTGAGATGGATTGGAAACGGAAGTTCTATGTGCCACGTGAGGACCGGCGTGTGCTTGTCTTCCTGATGCTGTGCATCTTGGCGGTCGTTGTGGTCTATAAATGCCTTTATCCGGAAGGCCGTCGACGATCTGGCGGGTCGGAACTCGCCCAACGGCAGCTGGATAGTTTTGCGCAAACTTCCGCAGACCGGATTAATAAATGCCAGAAACGTTGGGAAGATCATGACGAAAGTGAGCGGGAACCTGAAACTTTCGTTTTTGATCCAAACCGGGCAGACTCCGCTACTTTCGTCCGATTGGGACTGCTTCCCTGGCAGGCTTCGAATGCATTGAAATACCGACGCAAGGGCGGCCGATGGCGTTCGCCAGACGATTTTGCCCGGCTATACGGCCTTTCGGAGGAGACGTTCCGACGGTTGCGGCCTTACATCCGCATCAGTCCAGAGGATGCGGCTCCGCGGTATGGCGACCGTTCTGTCTGGCGTACCGATAGCGTGAATCACCGCTATCCGGAAAAGTTCCTTCGGGGCACGACGGTTGACCTCAACACTGCAGATACAAACATGCTCCGACGCATTCCCGGTATCGGACGTTATTACTCGCAAGCCATCCGACGCTATGGGGAGCGCCTTGGCGGTTACGTATCAGTGCATCAGGTAGCTGAAATCGAAGGCCTGCCGGAAGGGATTGAAGAATGGTTCACGCTTGATTCTTCGGTTGCAGTGCGAAAACTCTACATCAACCGGGCTACGTTTAAGCAGCTGGTTCGCCATCCCTATCTGGATTATGAACGTGTGAAATCCATCTTCCAATATCGTGAGCGCTACGGCCCCATCAAGGGGTGGGAACAATTGCTCTTCCTGCCAGGCTTTTTGCCTGGCGACAAGGAGCGGCTTGCACCTTATGTCAGCTTTGACTGACAGGCTGACGCTCCGACAGATAAGAGCAAGTACGGCGACGGCATTTCCAGTCAGTACGTTAGGAAAGTCTATCAGTACAAAAGGAAATGCTGTCGCCGTACCTGTTCTTGTATGGGGCCGCCGGACGATTTCCGGCGGAACAGATAAGGAGTCAGGCGCTATCCCTCCATTTTCGCACGCAGGGGAAGGCCTGCCTCTGCACGTTCGGTGAGGAAACGGGCATAGAGCCGTGCGGCCGATTCAACCATGTAGACGCAAGGGCGCTTCTTGTAGTATTCCGCCGTGCGTTCGTCTGCCATTGGTGGGGTGGGAGCATCTTTGCGTAGGCCGAGCAGTTCGCGGCAGATGCTCGACCCGTGTTCCGCGCGGAACCTGGCGACGAGGTCTTGTACGACAGCGTAGTTGGCCGATTTGCCTGCCCGGTCTTCGCCTATGGCTGTGCCTGTTTCGAGCCCGGCCAGCATGACGATGCCGCTCAGTGTGCCGCACGTTTCGCGCAGGCGTCCCATGCCGGCGCCGAACGAGGCGGAGACAAGGAGGGCTTGCTTGCGGTCGAGTCCGTACAGGTCGGCAAATGCCGCTACGACCGATTGTGCGCAATTATAGCCTGCCATGAAGTTTTCTACGGCTTGGTGGATGCGTTTTTCGTACATAATGGGTTGTTTTCTTCATGATTTGTTTGTCCCGGCGGCCAATTCGGCGTAACTTCGCCGCATGGGAACGAAAAAATATACCTTTCCGTCTTTCCGCATCGGACTGGCGGCGTTGATGTTGGTCTTGGCCGCGTGTCAGGAAAGTTTTGACGAACGATGTGTCCGTGAAGCTCGCGAATACACAGAGAAACACTGCCCCATGCCGCAGGGAAAAGGCTGCACGCTCGACAGTGCCGCATTCAATGTGGCGACACGCACGCTTACCTATCATTATACCCTTACTGATTCGTTAGACGGTCCGGACATTCACCGTAAACTAGCGGAGAACAGTGATGCGCTGCGGCGTGAAATGCTCAGTGCGTTGAGGAACTCAATTGCATTAAAGGAATATATGGAACACGGCCTTAATTTCAGCTATGTCTATACTTCCCGGCGCACGGGGCGCCATGTGGTTGTCCTGACGTTCACACCACGCGATTATCGGCGTTCCTGAATTTCTTCTTCCAGTCGGGCAACGGCTTGGCTGAGCTGGTCGGGACACGAAGTCTGCTTATGGCCACATCGGATTCCGGCAAGGCGTCGGCGTACTTCACCGAGCTTCATGCCGCAGACAAGACGGCTGATGCCTTGCAGGTTACCGTTGCATCCTCCTGTGAAGTGTACGTCGGTCAGGACGTCGTCTTCGGCTGTCAGTTCGATGAGACTGCTACACGTGCCGGTGGTTTTGTAGGTGAGTTTCGTAGTCATGGTTTTGATATAAAGCCACGGCCG
>HF989226.1:19768-25612 GCA_000431275.1 Prevotella sp. CAG:755
GGTGACCGGCCGTGGCTGTGTCGTGTCTGTTTATTCCTCGGCTGGCTTCATGTTCGTGTAGACGGTCTGTACGTCGTCGAAGTCTTCGAGCCGTTCGACCATCTTGTCGATTGTTTCGCGCTGTTCGGGGCTGACGTCTTTGAGGTCATTTGGTGTGTAGGTGAACTCGCCGCCCACGTCTTCGAAACCCTTTTCTTCAAGGTGGTGCTGGATGAGGGCGTAGCTCTTCGGGTCGCCATAGATGGTGACAGTGCCTTCTTCCTCGTCTTCGTCGTATTCATCGTCGACGTTGTAGTCAATAAGGTCGAGGATGAGCTCCTCCATATCGAGGCCTTCGGGCTTTTTGAAAGTGAAGACACATTTGTGGTCGAAGAGGAATGCGAGCGACCCCATGGTTCCGAGGTTACCGCCGAACTTGTTGAAAACAGAGCGGACGTCGCCCACGGTGCGGGTGGGATTGTCGGTGAGCGTGTCGACGAAGATGGCCACGCCGTGAGGGCCGTAACCTTCATACGTCATGCTCTTATATTCGCTCTGGTCCTTGCCCATGGCGTTTTTGATGGCACGTTCGATGTTGTCCTTGGGCATGTTCTCACGCTTGCACGTAGCGATGATAGAGCGCAGCGTAGGATTGTTTTCGGGTTCGGGACCGCCGGCTTTTACGGCAATGGCGATCTGCTTGCCTAACTTGGTGAACGTTTTGGCCATATGTCCCCAACGTTTCAGCTTGGCAGCTTTGCGGTATTCAAATGCTCTTCCCATTGGTTTGATCTTTATTGATTGTGTTCTTTATCGTTGTGTAGTGCTGTCGTAGTTTTTATTTCAGCGCAGTTGCGCGCCGAGCTGCGATTGGAGGTTACGGATGAGGTTCTGCATCGTCTTGTCGATTTGCTTGTCCGTAAGCGTCTTGGTTTCGTCTTGCAGTACGAAATTGACAGCATAGCTCTTTTTGCCGCTTTCGATGTGCTCGCCTTCATATACGTCGAAGAGTTCCACTTTTTTGAGGAGCTTTCGTTCTGTGGCGAAAGCGACACGCTCGATTTCGGCAAAGTCTACGTTCTTGTCGAGAAGCAGGGCCAAGTCGCGGCTGACTGCGGGGAATTTGCTTATTTCGGCAAACGTGATGTGGTGACGTCGCGTCTTTTTTGTGAGGAGAGTCCAGTTGATGTCTGCGTAGTATACCGGCTGTGACAGGTCAAAGAGGTGGAGCAGGCGGGGGCTGACCACGCCAAATTCCATGAGGACTTCGCCTTCACGGCTGGCAACTGTGAGCGAACTGGCAAAGACATCGTTCGTGCCCTTGCTCACGCAGAACTGGTTGATGTCGACGCCGGAACGGGTAAGGACGTTGGCTGCATACGCTTTCAGTTCATAGACGCTGCTGTCTTCGTCGGCGTGAACCCATGAGCCTTCGACGCGTTTTCCGGTCACCCACATGCCGAGGTGGCACTCCTCAGAATAGCCCGAGAGGACGTGCTTGCCGTCTTTTTGATCAGCATGGAAGTGGTAGCAGTTGCCGAACTCGAAGAAACGGAGATTGGCACGCTTGCGGTTGACGTTGCGACGGATGCTTTCAAGTCCTCCGAACAGCAGTGTCTGGCGCAGTGCGTTGAGGTCCGAACTGAGTGGGTTCATCAGCCGGACGAGGTTGTCGGAGGCGTAGGAGGCGAGGCCGTCATAATAGGCCGCCCGTGTGAGTGAGTTGTTGAGGATTTCGTTAAATCCGCATCCGATGAGCTGTTCTGCCACAGTATTTTCGAGTTTGTTGGCCCGGTCAACGTCGCCTTTGATCGTCAGGCTCGATTTGACGGCTGTCGGGATTTCGATGTTGTTGTAACCGTAGATACGGAGGATGTCTTCGACCACGTCACACGGACGCTGCACATCGACACGATAAGGAGGCACTGCGAGCGTCAGGCCGTCGGGGCGTTCTTCGGTAATGCGCATTTCGAGGCTTGTGACGATTTCCTTGATGATTTCGTGGGGGATTTCCTTACCGATAAGGTCGTGTACGTATTTATAGTCGAGGTTGACGATGAACGGTGCAGCCTCTCTGGTTCCGACTTCTTTGATGTCCATCGAAATCTTTGCCCCGGCAATTTCTTTGGCAAGCATGGCTGCCTCTTTCAAAGCATACAATTGTCCGTTCGGGTCGATACCACGCTCGAAGCGGAAACTGGAATCGGTGCTCAGACCGTGCCGGCGGGCGCTCTTACGTATCCATGTGGGATGGAAGTAAGCGCTTTCGAGCACCACGTTGCGTGTTGTCTCATACGTGCCGGAGCCTTTGCCTCCGAAAATGCCGGCTATGCACATCGGCTCGTCGGCATTGCAGATGGCAAGGTCGCGTTCGCCCAGCTTGTGTTCGACCCCGTCGAGCGTGACAAAGGGTGTGCCATCGGGGAGTGTCTTGACTACGATCTTGTGAGCCTTGACCATGTCGGCGTCGAAGCAGTGGAGCGGCTGGCCATAGGCAAACATGATGTAGTTCGTTATGTCTACGATATTGTTGATAGGCCGTACGCCGATGGTGCGCAGTCGCGTTTGTAACCATTCGGGGCTTTCGGCCACGTGGCAGTCTGTCAGGCTGACGGCACAGTAGTGGGGGCAGGCCTCGGCATTCTCTACGACGACGTCGATGGGAAGGTCGTGGTTGTCAGGGGCAAAGCCGCTCACATCTGCCCGATGCAGGCGTGTGGGATGGCCGTTGCGCACGAGCCAGGCGTAAAGGTCGCGGGCCACGCCATAGTGAGAGCAGGCGTCTGCGCGGTTCGGAGTGATGTCAACTTCGATGACGTAGTCGCTTTCGATATGGTAGTAGTCTTTGGCAGGCAGGCCGGCGGGCGTGTCGGCTGGCAAGACGATTATGCCGTCGTGGCTCGTGCCGACACCTATCTCGTCCTCGGCGCAGATCATGCCATAGCTGTCGACACCGCGCAGCTTGGATTTTTTGATGGTGAAGCTGGTGTCGCCGTCGTAGAGCTTTGTCCCGATAGTGGCCACCACGACTTTCTGGCCGGCGGCGACGTTGGGCGCTCCGCAGACAATCTGTTGCGGCTCACCGCTCCCGAGATTTACGGTGCACACATGCATGTGGTCTGAATTAGGATGCGGGATGCAGGTCAGTACTTCCCCGACAACCAGTCCTTCCAACCCGCCTTTGACGGACTGGACTTCTTCGACCGTACCGACTTCGAGTCCGATCGAGGTCAGTGCCTCAGCCACTTCTTGGGCCGACAGATCGAAATCGACGTACGTTTTCAGCCAATTAAAGGATATATTCATAGGTCTAACGTTGTATTCGTATAAAGCGGTGCAAATATAGCTTTTTTTTGCAGAACGGCCAAGTGGTGCAGGGCCGCGTTACGGCATTTTGTCGAGTATGTGCCAAACCGCGCCGATGTGACTCACCGTTCCGCCAAGGACAAAAAGATGGAATGCGGAATGCATGTAGCGTATGCGGCGTACTGAATAGCAAACTGCGCCCGTAAGGTAGCAGATGCCCTCGGCGATGAGGCAGTGGATTGTACCTTCTGGTGCGGTGGCCAGCAGGGGCTTGAAAGCCACCAGTATTGACAAACCCATCAGCAGGAAACATACAGTTTCGAGATGGCTATGTTCTTCCATACGGCGGAAACTGGCGGCCGTTCCGATGGCTGCACAGGTCCAGACGAAAGCGAAAAGTCCGATGCCCCAGCCATTCTGATTGAAAAGGACGGTGAGCGTGAGGGGGGAATAGCTGCCGGCAATGTGCCAATAGATGGCGGCGTGGTCCCACTGTCGCAGGCGGGGACGCCATGGATTGTGATGGTGCAGACTGTGGTAAAGGGTAGACGACACGTATGAGCCCATCATGCCTGCCACGTAGAGCCAGACGCCGGCGACGGCCAGTCTGTTGCCGCCGGCATAAGCCATGTGGAGCAGCCATGCTCCGGCCATGAGGCCGAATGCGGCGCCGACGCCGTGCGAGATGGCATTTGCGCGCTCTTCGCCTTTTGTGAAGAACAATCCCGTCTTGTTCCGTTTCATCGGATGTCTAGCAGTTTGTGCGTTTGCAGCGACAGGTGCCACTCAGGCTGCCTGAGGCAGGCTTCGACGGTGGCCCGGACGTTCGCGCGGTCAGCTTGTGCGTCGCCCGTAGCACATGGCTGGAGGTATCTGTGGCGGGCTGAGATTGCCATATAGGGTGTGAGGTCTTGACCACGGTAGACGATTTTCAGCTCGTCGCATTGAGTCAGGGTGGTTCGGGCACCTGGTGCCAATCCATCTTTGGGTGAGAGCGTCACCCAGTCTATGCCCGGCGGCAGAGGGTGTGTCCCGTTGGTCTCGATGGCGATGAACTTTCCGATTCGGTGCAGGCCTGCCGTCAGGGCGGCGTCGGCAAAGAGCGACGGTTCGCCTCCGGTCAGCACCACGTGGCGGGCGGGGCAGCCTCCGGCTTCGTCAAGCAGGCTGTCGAGGCTGCGCAGTATGCCGTCGGCATGCTGCGTGTCGCAGAAAGGGCATGCGAGATTACAGCCGGAGAAACGGATGAAGAAGGCTGGCGTTCCTGTGTAAAATCCCTCACCTTGAAGGGAATAGAAGGTTTCGTTAATCTTATACATCGGCTTTATAGTGCGGCCTGCTCATACCCATCCTTGACATAGACAGCCACGTTGCCTTCCGATTCTTGCATCTTGACTTTGTAGCAGCCTGGGATCTGTTCGCAAATCCAGCGGGCAAGGTTCTCAGCCGTCGGGTTGAAGTCTACTACGTCGTTAACGTAAGCATGGTCGAGGCGTCCGGTGACAATATCTTTGATTTTCTTGAAATCGACGACCATGCCGTCAGCGTTCAATCGCTCCGAGCAGCAGTAGACGGTGATGATGGCGTTATGGCCATGCAGGTTGTGACATCGCTTGTCGTAACTCGTCATAAGCTGATGAGCCATTGCGATTTCCATTCGTTTGGATACGTAATACATAAATACTGTTTATACGTTTCATCATTGTTTCTGACGACAAAGTTAGTAATTTCCGGGCCAACGAGGTGGCTGCCGCCGCGCATTTTGTGTTTCTGTCGTGGAGTGGGAGTGGCCTGCGCTTGTTTGCCCGTGACTGTATGTGTTGTCGGATGCGGCGTCCGTATTTACCCGTTTCTTCGTGCTTCATCGTGCTGCCCTGACCGTTTTTGCGGGTCGCCGGCTGGTCTTTACGGGTCGCCGGCTGGTTTCGACGAGTCGCCGGTTTATTTTTTATGTGGCATCTGTTCGCACTTCCTCATGCATATATGAAGAATGCAGACGCTTTGTTCCGCAGTTAGGTGGCTGCAAACGTCCGTCACCATATAAGTTAAGATCGTGTTTGGAAAAGTGCAGGCGAAATTCCTGCGTCATTTCTCCATACTTTCCGCTCATTTGCACTAACTTTGCAGCGATGAGCCGAATCCTCTCCATAGATTATGGGAAAAAGCGCACGGGAATCGCCGTGACAGACCCTGCCCAAATCATAGCCAACGGGCTGACCACGGTGGCCACGCCCGAGCTGATGAAGTTCCTGACGGATTACATGAAGCGTGAGCCGGTCGAGCGTGTCGTGATGGGACTGCCCGTGCAGGCCAACGGAGCACCTTCGGAAAACCAGCAGCGTGTGCGTTCGTTCGCCGGGCAGTTCCGCAAGGCTTTTCCCGGCATTCCCCTTGAATTCCACGACGAACGTTTTACCTCCGTCTTGGCCCATCGGGCCATGCTCGACGGCGGGCTCCGGCGCATGGAGCGTCGGAACAAGGCGCTTGTCGATGAGATTAGCGCTACGATAATCCTGCAATCATACATGGAGTGGCGGCGTAACCAGCATAACAATCACA
>HF989227.1:0-5027 GCA_000431275.1 Prevotella sp. CAG:755
GGTGTCCATGATTTCGATGCGCGCGGGACGGCTTTCCGCAAATTCTGTCCGGCTGGCAGAAGCTACGGGGTGGCTGGCTGCATTTTCTGTCGCTGCGTTCGTTTTTCCGGTCACGGCGTCATTCTTTTTCAGCACGGTGTTCGTAGGCCTCGATCTTGTCCCTGTTTTGCAGGAGGAAGTCGATGTCGTCCAGCCCGTTCATGAGGCAATACTTCTTGTAGCCGTTGATGTCGAAGTGTTCACTGCTGCCTGTGGCGGTGTTCGTGATGGTCTGTGCGGGCAGGTCGACTACGACTTCGGTCTTGGGATCCGCCTTGATGGAAGCAAAGAGCTCGGCGAGGAATGCTTCGCTCACCACTACGGGCAGGACGAAATTATTTAGCTCATTGTTTTTGTGAATGTCGGCAAAGAAACTGCTCACGACTACCCGGAAACCGTATCCGGCTATCGCCCATGCCGCATGTTCGCGGCTTGACCCGCAACCGAAGTTCTTGCCTGCCACGAGAATCTCGCCGCCGTAGGTGGAATCATTGAGCACGAAATCCTTTTTCGTGCCGTCGGGGTTGTAGCGCCAGTCGCGGAAGAGGTTGTCGCCGAAGCCCTCCTTGTCGGTCGCTTTCAGGAAGCGGGCGGGAATAATCTGGTCGGTGTCGACGTTTTCAAGCGGCAAGGGGACACAGGTGCTGCGTATGATGTTGAATTTCGCTTTCATCGTTTTTCAAAGTAGGGTTCTTGGATCTGTGATGACGCCGGTGACGGCGGCTGCGGCTGCGACGAGCGGGCTGGCCAGCACGGTGCGCGCGCCGGGTCCTTGACGGCCTTCGAAGTTCCGGTTGCTGGTCGAAACGGCCAGTTTTCCTGCGGGGATTTTGTCGTCGTTCATCGCCAGGCAAGCCGAGCAGCCCGGTTGCCGGATAGCGAAGCCGGCTTCTTCCAGTACGCGGTCGAGGCCTTCCTGGCGGATCTGCTCCATCACGTGCCACGAGCCGGGCACGAGCCAGGCCGTCACGCCCTCGGCCTTGTGCCGGCCGCGTGCGATCGAGGCGAAGGCGCGGAAGTCCTCAATGCGTCCGTTGGTGCAGGCGCCGAGGAACACGTAGTCCACAGGCTGTCCGACCATCGGGTCGCCGGGCCGGAACTGCATGTAGGCCAAGGCTTTCGCGTCGGAGGCGTTCTGCGGTTCGGGGATGCGCCGGGTGATGCCAATGCCCATGCCGGGGTTTGTGCCGTAAGTAACCATCGGTTCGATGTCGGCGGCGTCGAAGCGCACTTCCTTGTCGAATGTGGCGTCGGGCTCGCTTTTCAGTGTCTTCCAGTGCTCCACGGCGCGGTCCCAGTCGGCGCCTTGTGGCGCATAGGGACGGCCTTTGAGGTAGGCGAACGTCGTCTCGTCGGGAGCGATGAAGCCGCCGCGGGCACCCATCTCTATGGAGAGATTGCAGAGCGTCAGGCGGCCTTCCATCGAAAGGGCGCGGACAGCTTCGCCCGCATATTCAACGAAGTGTCCCGTAGCACCGCTCGTGGTGATCTTACTCATTATATATAATGCGAGGTCTTTGGCCGTCACGCCCGGGCCGAGCTGTCCGTCGACCGTTATGCGCATGGACTTCGGCTTGGCTTGTAGGATGCACTGCGAGGCCATCACCATTTCGACTTCCGACGTGCCGATGCCGAAAGCCACCGCCCCGACGGCGCCGTGGGTCGATGTGTGCGAGTCGCCGCAGACAATGGTCATTCCGGGGAGCGACAAGCCCAGTTCAGGACCGACCACGTGAATGATGCCGTTGTTCGGCGACATCATGCCGAAGTGAGTGAGGCCGAAGTCGTCGGCATTCTTTTTCAGCGTGTCGACCTGCTTGCGCGAGACGGGGTCTTCGATGGGCTTGTCTTGGTCGTGGGTCGGCGTGTTGTGGTCCGGCATACAATAGATTCGCTCCGGGCGGAAGCACTTCAAGCCCCGGGCGCGCAGGCCGGCGAAAGCCTGCGGGCTGGTGACCTCGTGGCAATAGAGGCGGTCGATGTAGAGTTGTGTGGGACCGTCGTCGACGATCTGGACGACGTGACTGTCCCATATTTTGTCAAAGAGAGTTTTTGCCATGTCTATGTCTGTTTGTGGGATGATTGTCAGCTGAAGACCCAGAAGCCCATTGCCGCCGTCAGGAGCAGGCTCACGACGGCCAGCACGACGCCCCAGCGTTCCCAACCGCGGCGGTAGAGTTCGAGGCTGGCGAAGAAGGCGAGCGTGGGGGTGATCCAGAGCAGCTGGGTCAGGATGTAGAGGCAGCCTTCGACCCAGGCGGATTCACTGGTGCCGAAAGGGTGAAGCCCGCCGAAGAGGAAAAACGGGCAGGCTACCGCGGGCCAAAGGTTGAGCCCTGCGAGGGCAAGCATCCACCAAGGGAACTGTCTCATTTATGGAACTTGTTGATGCAGTCAATGTAGGCCTCGACCGACGCGGCGACGATGTCGGTGTTCGCGCCGAAGCCGTAGTACATGTTGCCGTCGTATTCCACCTGCATGTGCACCTTGCCGACGTCGTCGGAACCGCGGTTGATGGCTTGGATGGTGAATTCGCGCAGGGTCATCTGGCGTTTGATGATGTCTTTGAGGGCGTTGATGGCGGCATCGACCGGGCCGTTGCCTTCGGCGGCTGCGCGGAACTTTTCGCCCGCGATGTCGAGCACGATGGCAGCTACGGGGCGCACGCCGTGTCCGCTGGTCACTTGCAGGTAGTCCAGTTTGATGGTGTCCGTCGTCGTGCGGTCGGCTCCGGCCAGCACGAGGATGTCGTCGTCAGTCACCTCCTTCTTTTTGTCTGCCAGTTTCAGGAAGGCCTCGTATATCTTGTCGAGCTTTTCGCCGTCGACTTCGATGCCCAGCACTTCCAGCCGGTGTTTCAGGGCGGCATGCCCGCTGCGTGCGGTCAGGATGATGGCGTTGTCGTCGATGCCCACGTCTTTCGGGTCGATGATTTCGTAGGTCTGGACGTTCTTCAAGACGCCGTCCTGGTGTATGCCCGACGAGTGGGCAAAGGCGTTGCGCCCGACGATGGCCTTGTTCGGCTGCACGGGCATGTTCATCAGCGAGCTCACCATACGACTTGTGGCGTAGATACGCTCGGTGTTGATGTTTGTCGCGATACCCAGCTCTTTGTGGCACTTCAATATCATGGCGATTTCCTCCTCGCTGGTGTTTCCGGCGCGCTCGCCGATGCCGTTGATGGTCACTTCGACCTGACGGGCGCCGTTGATGATGCCTTCGAGGGTGCAGGCGGTGGCCATGCCGAGGTCGTTGTGGCAATGGGTGGAGAGTATGGCGCGCTCCACGCCGTCCACGTGTTCCATGAGGTACTTGATTTTTGCGCCGTATTCACTGGGCAGGCAGTAGCCCGTCGTGTCGGGAATGTTGACTACCGTGGCGCCGGCTTTGATCACGGCTTCCACCACGCGCGCCAGATACTCATTGTCGGTGCGGCCGGCGTCTTCGGCATAGAACTCGACGTCCTCGACATAGCGCTTGGCGTACTTGACGGCCGCTACGGCGCGTTCGAGGATTTCCTCGCGGTTTGAGTTGAACTTGTATTTAATGTGCGGGTCGCTCGTTCCTATGCCTGTGTGGATGCGCTTGTGCTTGGCGAATTTCAGCGCTTCGGCGGCACAGTCGATGTCTTTGGCCACGGCGCGCGTCAGGGCGCAGATGGTCGGCCAGGTAACTGCCTTCGAAATTTCAATTACTGAGTTAAAGTCGCCCGGGCTCGAAATGGGGAAGCCCGCTTCGATGACGTCGACGCCCAGTGCTTCCAGCTGCTTGGCCACTTGGATTTTCTCCACCGTGTTCAGCTGGCAGCCTGGCACTTGCTCGCCGTCGCGGAGCGTAGTGTCGAAGATGAAAAGTCTGTCGCTCATGTTCTATTTGTTTTCTCTGTGTTTGTGGTTCGTGTGGTTATGTGCGCAAGGCCTTTCTCACCTGGAAGTGAAAAAGGCCTTGCCGTTATGCGTTGCGCCCGCCGGGGCGCCAGTTCGGATCAGGCATGCGTCTCACTTCCCTGGCCATTGGTGGATAGCAGGGTGCCGCACAGTCGGGATAGCGAAGTGAGTCGTGTCATCTTTCATGAGTAGGTTTGCAGGCAAAAGTAGCTTTTCTTTTGTATAAAAGCAAGCCGGTTCCGGATTTTAACAGTTAAACGCACAGCTGGCGCGGGGGTTGTGCAGCGTCGTGCCGTCGGCGAAGCAGGCGCAGGGGCGGGAGGAAAGAGGGGCCGCGTGAGTGTGAGGAGTTGTCAGCCGGACAGCGAATCCTGTCGCAGTGACGGGGCTTCCGGTCAGCCAGCCCGTAAATCCTGTCGGCCATCCCGTCGTGGCGTGCTGGCCCGTCGGCTTACTCCTCTTCGTCGGCCGAACGGTCGCGCGGATTGCTGATGCCGTGCTGCTCGCGCCAGCGGAAACGCCAAAGCTGCCACGAGTTGAACAGGTTCTGCCAGAGCACATAGCTGCCCGGCCCGACGGCCGCCAGGGGGTTGAGGAAGGCGAACGACATCCAGATGGCGAAGCCCGTGTTCTTCTGCCCGAGGGCCTGCCCGCCGCTGATGCGGTCGCCGTAGAGGCCGCCGAGCGTCTTGCCGAGGGCGAAGTGGACGACGCACATTGCGAGGCCCGCTCCGGCCAAGGCCACTTCGAGCCAGGCATGGCTGCCCTCGCTGGCGATGGTGCGGGCCGTCTGAGCCGTCACGATGGCCAGCGTCACGCCCCAGAGATAGAAAGAGATGCCCCGAAGCCGCAGGCACTGGCCGTGTAGCCACGGCCAGAAGCGCCGCACCAGCAGGGCTGCCACGAAGGGCATGATGAGCAGCTGGGCCACCTGGCCGAACATGCGGCCCATCATGGCGCCGAAACGCAGGTCGGGATGCGGTTCGACCAGCGGGCATAGCAGGGCGATGAGCAGGGCAGACCAGAGGTTGGACGTAAGGGTGTAATATGAGATCGAAGCTGTCGAGCCGCCGAGTTTGCCGGTGATGACGGCGGCTGCCG
>HF989227.1:5034-22847 GCA_000431275.1 Prevotella sp. CAG:755
CCGGTGATGACGGCGGCTGCCGTGGCTGTCGGACAGAGGGCGCAGGCCAGCGCCGCTTCGGCGACGACCTTCTGTGCCGACCCGGATGCGAGCATGACGGATGTCCCGGCGAGCAAACCGCACGCCGCAGTCTGCACGGCGAGCAGCCATAGGTGCCAGCGCTTCGGGCGGAGCCGCGTGACGTCGACTTTGTTGAACGTGAAGAAGAGCATCAGGAAAATGAGCACCGGCATGGCTGTCGTGCCGAACAGTGCGGCCCCGGGTCGCAGTGGGGCAAGGGCGTCGATGCCATGCAGGATGAAGTAGCCCGCCAATCCTGCCGTCATGGCGCAGGGAAGCGTCCAGTTTTTCAGAAAACGGATGAGGAACATGGTACTGTGGTGATAAGTCCGCGCAAAGTTACGAAAAAAAGCCGTTGCGCAGGATACCGGAATCGCCCGGGCGTCACAAAGGCGCACGGACGGCTGCCGCCCACGGACGGGCTGCCGTTTGTTTCGTCTGCCGGAGCCGTGCGCAATGTGGCCGGCGCCTGTGCCGTTCCGGCGCCGGCCGCCACGAATGGCGGCCCTGCGGGCACCGTCGCGTGACGGCTGACGGGAAATCCCAAACGGCTGACAGGATTTTCTGTCGCACTGGCCGTCCTGCGTGTCCGCCGTGGCGTGGAGGCCGGTTGCCCCGTGCGTTCGCCGTGTGTGGTGAGCGAGGGGCGCGACGCAGTGCCGGCCAGTCCGTTCGCAGGGAGCGGGCTGGCCGGCGTGTGGGGCGGTGGCGTGTGTCAGAGCTTCACCTTCTCCTTTGTGGCTTTTGATTCGTTTTGCAGGCGGTCGAGGGCCGTCACGACGTAGGTGTATTTCGTCCGCCCGTCGTCGTAGGGCAGCTTGTAGTAGGTCTTGTCCGTAATGGCAACGATGTGCGAGGGGTCGTCGGTAGTGACCTTTTCTCCTTTCGCAAAGCGGTAGACGACGTACTGCCGCGCCTCGTCCATCGGACGCTTTGCCTTGGGCGCCGTCCAGAAGAGGAGGTATCCGTCGGAGGTCCATACGTCTTTCAGCTTGCGCGGCTTTTTGGGCGCCTTGTCGTCGATGAAAGGCATACGGGGTTGCAGGGCGGGGTATCGGTGGTAGTCGTTTTCGAGGGCGGCGGCGTAATTGCCCGGATTGTCGGCCAGAGCTGCTGCATACCACTGGCAGCTTCCCCCGATGGTGGGCTGCGAGCGTTGGAGCTGCATCTTGCGGGCCAGCTGGTGGGTGGCCGGGTTGACGGGATCGGCAGCCTTGGCGGTGCGCAGCACGTCCTGTCCGATGAACAGGGGACGCGAGCCCGCGTAGCGCGCCCACCACTTGACGAGGGTCTCATAGTCGGCGGCTTTGTGCCCTATTTCCCAATAGAGTTGGGGCAGGAGGTAGTCCACCCAGCCTTTGTCGGCCCACAGGAGCACGTCGGCATAAAGGTCGTCGTAGTTTTGCAGGCCGCGGGTGGCGCTGCCGGGGATGTTCGAGCCGGGACGGGCGTTGTGGTAGATGCCGAAGGGCGACACGCCGAACTTCACCCATGGCTTGACAGCGCGGATGGAGTCGTGGAGCGCCTCGATGAGCAGGCTGACGTTGCGCCGGCGCCAGTCGCCGCGGTCGGTGATGCCGTCGGAGTGGGCGCGGTAGGTGGCGTCGTCGGGAATGGGCTGCCCGGCCGCCGGATAGGGATAGAAGTAGTCGTCCATGTGCAGCCCGTCGACGTCGTAGCGGCGCACGATGTCCGAGGCGATGCGGCAGATGTAGCGCCGGTTCTCTTCAAGGCCGGGGTCGAAGAATAGCTGGCCGTCGTAGGCAAAGAAGCGACTGCGGTGTTTCAGGTAGGGGTGGCTCCGGGCGAGCTCGGTGGTGCCCTTGGTCTTGGCGCGGTAGGGATTGATCCAGGCGTGGAGCTCCATGCCGCGCGCATGGCACTGTTCGATCATCCATTCGAGCGGATCCCAATACGGATCAGGCCTCCGGCCCTGCTGGCCGGTGAGGTAGCGGCTCCAAGGTTCGTAAGGGCTTTCGTAGAGGGCGTCGGCTTCGGCCCGGACTTGGAAGATGATGGCGTTGATGCCGCAGGCTTTGAGCCGGTCGAGCTGGCGGGTGAGCGTGGCCTGCATACGGTCGCGCCCGAGGCCTTGGAACTGGCCGTTGACGCACTGGATCCACGCGCCGCGGAACTCGCGCTTCGGCGCGGGCAGGCTTTGGGACAGAGCGGGAAGGGCGGTCAGCCAGACAAGGAGCAGGAGGAGTTTTCTTGATGTCATGTGCGGGTGTATGGTCAGGGATGTCCGTGGAGCGGAAAGAGCCCCGCGCACCGCTGGCGGCGCGCAGGGCGTGCGGTCAGAACTCGTCGTTGGCATAAAGGTAGTCGAACGTACACTGGCGGTAGTCGAAGATTTCCTCCGGACGGAAGAAACGGGCGATTTCCACGGCGGCGGTTTCGGGCGAGTCCGAGGCGTGAACGATGTTCTCCTGGAAGCTCATGCTCAGGTCGCCGCGGATGGTTCCGGGGGCGGCAAGGCGGCCGTTGGTCGGGCCGGCCAGCGCGCGCACGGCGGCGATCGCGTCGACGCCTTCGTAGCAGCAGGCGATGACGGGCGCCGCCCGCATCGAGTCTTTCACGCGCTGGAAAAACGGTTTGGCGGCCAGGTGGGCGTAGTGCTCGCTGAGCAGTTCGTCGGTCAGCCACATCATTTTCATGCCCGCAAGGCGCAGGCCTTTTTGCTCGAAGCGGCGCGTCACCTCGCCGACGAGGCCACGTTGCAAAGTACAGGGCTTCAAGAGCACCAGTGTCTTTTCCATACTCATAGTAGTGAGGTTTTTTAGGGTTAGTATATATTAATGTGTCAAAGTCTCTTTGCGGGCTGGCTGTCGAGCCATGCTGCGGCGGCTTCGGCGCAGCGCTCGCCGTCGATGGCGGCCGAAACGATGCCGCCGGCGTAACCGGCGCCTTCGCCGCAGGGGAAGAGGCCCTCGACCGCCGGGTGGGCAAGCGTGTCATTGTCGCGGACAATGCGGACGGGCGACGAGGTGCGCGTTTCGGCGGCGATGAGGATGGCTTCGTCGGTCAGGAAACCGTGACTCCGGCTGCCGAAGAGCTTGAAGGCTGTTTGCAGACGGCCTGTCACGAACGCCGGCATCCAGAAGTGGAGCGGTGAGGCCACGAGTCCTGGCGAGTAGCTCGACCGGGGTAAGTCATAGCTCAGACGGTTGTTGACGAAGTCGGCCATCCGTTGGGCTGGTGCGGTTTGCCGGCGCTGTCCTTGAAGCCACGTCTGGCGTTCGAGGGCTTCCTGGAAGTACATCAGGCGCAGCGGGTTGGCCGCATCGGAATAGTCGTCGTGCGTGGCAGCGAAGGCTGGATCGGACATCGCTTCTTTCATGAAGAGTGCCAGTTCGCCGTCGAGGTCGTCGGGGTGTGTCTCGACGACCATGCCCGAGTTGCTCCACGCCGAGCCGCGGTTGCTGGGGCTCATTCCGTTGACAACGACCTGCTCCGGGCCGCTTGCGGCGGGGACGACGAAGCCGCCGGGGCACATGCAGAAACTGTAAACCCCGCGTCCGCCGACTTGTGCGGTATAGGCGTATTCCGCCGCAGGCAGGTATTTGCCGCGTCCCGTGCGGTTGTGATATTGGATGCGGTCGATGAGCGCCGAGGGGTGCTCCAGGCGGACGCCGACGGCGATGCCCTTCGTTTCGAGGGGGATGCCCTCGCGGCGGAGGTAGCGGTAGACATCGCGGGCGGAGTGGCCTGTGGCCAGGATGACGGGGCCGCGGAACGTCTGGCCTGTGGCCGTCACGACGCCCACTGCGCGGCTGCCGTCGGCCGTGCGCAACAGGGCGTCGACGCGCGTTGAGAAGTGGACCTCTCCCCCTGCACTGACGATGGTGTGCCGCATCGCTTCGATGATGCGGGGCAGGCGGTCGGTCCCGATGTGCGGGTGGGCGTCGACAAGGATGTCCGGGCTTGCCCCGTGGCGGCAGAAAACGCGCAGGACGCGCTCCACGTTGCCACGCTTCTTGCTCCGTGTGTAGAGCTTGCCGTCGGAGTAGGCGCCGGCGCCGCCTTCGCCGAACGAGTAGTTGCTTTCGGGATCGACGCGGTGCTCGCGCGAGATGCGGGCAATGTCGCGGCGCCGTTCGTGTACGTCTTTTCCGCGTTCGAGCACGACGGGGCGCAGGCCCAGTTCGACGAGGCGCAGGGCGGCGAACAGTCCGCCCGGTCCTGAGCCGACAACGATGACGCGCGGCCGGCTGCTGACGTCGGGATAATGGAGGTCTGAGAAATCGGGTTGCGGTGGCTCTTCGTTCACGTAGAGGTCGAGGCTCAGGTTGACGTAGACCGTGCGCTGGCGGGCGTCGATGCTGCGCCGGCGCACAAGGAGGGCGCTGATGGTGCGGGCGTCGATGGCTTCCTCGCGGGCCACGTGGAGGCGCAGCCTTGCCGGGTCGGCGGCGATGTCGGGCGTGACGCGCAGTTGTATCGTTTTGTGCATGGGGCTTGTCGGTATGTTTAGCCGAACAGGGCGCGGAGGGCTTCTTCCACCTTGTCGGCCGGTGTGATTTCGATGCGGTGGCGGGCGGTGTTGCCAAGGCTTTTGAGGTTGTGGCGAGGCACGACGATGCGCCGGAAACCGAGTTTCTCGGCTTCGGCCACGCGTTGGGCGATGCGGGTGACGGGGCGGATTTCACCGCTCAGCCCCACTTCGCCTGCCAGGGCCGTGCGGCGGTCGACGGGGGTGTCGACGTTGCTCGACAGGACGGCGGCTATCACCGACAGGTCGATGGCCGGGTCGGTCACCCGCAGTCCTCCGGCGATGTTGAGGAATACGTCTTTTTGCGCCAGCTTGAACCCGACGCGCTTTTCGAGTACGGCGAGCAGCATGTTGAGCCGGCGGAGGTCGAAACCGGTGGCCGAGCGCTGCGGGGTGCCGTAGGCGGCGGTGCTGACAAGGGCCTGCGTTTCGATGAGCAGCGGACGGGCGCCCTCGATGGTGGCCGCGACGGCCACGCCGCTCAGCGCCTCGTCCGTGTCGGTGAGCAGGAGTTCTGAGGGGTTGTCCACGGGGCGCAGTCCGTCGTTCTCCATCTCGTAGATGCCCAGTTCGGCCGTCGAACCGAAGCGGTTCTTCACACTGCGCAGGATGCGGTAGAGATAGTGACGGTCGCCCTCGAACTGGATGACGGCATCGACGATGTGTTCGAGCACCTTGGGTCCCGCAAGGGTGCCTTCCTTTGTGATGTGTCCGATGAGGACGACCGGGACGTCGGTGGCCTTGGCATAGTGAAGGAGGGCGGAGGCGCACTCGCGCACCTGGACGAGCGAGCCGGGCCCGGAGTCGGCCGCGTCGCTGGCAAGCGTCTGTATGGAGTCGACGACGAGCAGGTCGGGCTGTACTTCGCGGGCGTGGCCAAGGATGCTTTCGAGCGACGTCTCGCACAGCAGAAGGCAGTCGCCGCCCCGGCGGCCGAGGCGGTCGGCGCGCAGCTTGATCTGACGTTCGCTCTCCTCGCCGCTGACGTAGAGCACGCGGCGGCCCGTCATGCCGAGCACGGTTTGCAGCAGGAGGGTCGACTTTCCAATGCCCGGTTCACCGCCGAGCAGGACGACTTCGCCCGCTACAAGTCCACCTCCGAGCACGCGGTTCAGTTCGGCGTCGCCCGTGTCGATGCGCACCTCGTCGTCGGCCCGCACTGACGAGAGGCAGACGGGCTGCGGCGTGTGTTTCGAACCGGGTAGGGGTGTGCGGCTTGCAGCCGCAGGCTTGGCCACGTGGAACTCGCGCAGCGTATTCCAGGCGCCGCACGAGGGGCAGCGTCCGAGCCACTTGGGCGAGTCGGCGCCGCATTCGCTGCAAACGTAAAGGGTCTTTTCTTTTGCCATGGTGTCTGAGGGGTGGCGGAGCCGTTCCGCCGCCCGGTGCGCCCTGTCGGTAGGGTGCAATGCGGTTACAAAGATACGCAAAGGCGGGCGGAGAAATGCAGGAAAACCCGCTTTTCTGTCGGTCGGCCTGAGCCGTATCCTGTCTTGGTGCTACAAAGATACATGTTTCTGTCGTTCGTAGGACGGCCAGGGCGGAAAAAGCCATGCAAGGAGAGGCGCAAATGTTTCATGAGAATGGAGCGAAGCACGTTCGTTGCCGGCGAAAGTGCCGGTGACTGACGGAAAATCCTGTCAGTGCGTCAGGAAATTCTAATTCACCGACAGATTTTCCTGTCGCCCTGATGGGAACCGCCGTCAGCGTAGGGGCGACATTCATGTCGCCCGCGAGCGTGCGCCATTGCGTCCCGCCTTTTTTTCATCCGTATGTGTGGAAACCGCCGTCAGCGTAGGGGCGACATTCATGTCGCCCGCGTGGGGGCGTTGTTGCGTTGCGCCGTTTTTTCATTCGTATGTGTGGAAACCGCCGTTAGCGTAGGGGCGACATTCATGTCGCCCGCGTGGGTGCGCCATTGTGCCCCGCCGTTTTTTCATCCGTGTGTGTGGGAACCGCCGGCAGCGTAGGGGCGACATTCATGCCGCCCGCGTGCGTGCGCCATTGCGTTGTGTGGGCGGGCGGCATGTCCGGTCCGTGGCGTTTGTGCCGCCCGCGTGTGCGCCGTCGTGTCTCGTTGGTGTTTGTCTTACCGCTCCTGTACCGGGCGTCATAAATGGCGCCCCTACCGGGTATGTCGCCGTGCGGTCGTGATGACCCGTTGTTTTTTTTATCCGTGCGTGTGGGAACTGCCGGCAGTGTAGGGGCGACATTCATGTCGCCCGCGTGCGTGCGTTGTTGTGCTGCGTGCGTGCCGTCGTGTCTCGTCGGTGTATGTCTTACCGCTTCTGTACCGGGCGTCATAAATGGCGCCCCTACCGGGTATGCCACCGTGCGGTCGTGATGTCTTGTCGGTGTGTGTCTCGCCGTTCCGGCGACGGGCGTCATAAATGGCGCCCCTACGGGGTGGCTGTCTTGTGTTCGAGGCAAAGCGGGACGTTTTTCCATAGCGGGAGTGCGGACGCCCGCCACAGGTGGCGTTCTTACTTGTGTGGCGGCACGAAAAACGGGACGGTTCCCGGCATGGTTTGTGGCCGTGGGAACCGCCCCGTGTGGGTGTGGACAAGGGTGGTGTCAGTCGATGCGCTTCACGTAGTAGGTGATGGTGGGGAAGTGGTCGCTGAACCCGTTCTGGAACGTGGTGCCGTCGAAAGTGCGGAGGGGGTAGCCCTTGCGCTTGCCGGCGGGCGTGGTCATGAAAGGACGGTTGAATACTTCCGTCTTCCAGTAGCGGAGCTGCGTGTAGTCCTTGGTGTCGCGCGTAAGGAAGTTGTCGGAAATAATCTGTTGGTCATAGAGGCACCACTTGTCCTGGTAGCAGAGCGAGCCGACGCCTTTGGCGAAGAGGGGCCAGGTGGCGTTGAAGTATCCGCCCTGAGGCGTGGTCTTCTGGCTGCGTGCGGCCTCGAAGACTACGGCGCAGCTGTTGTCCGAAGGGTCGTCGTTGAAGTCGCCCATGGCGATGACCTTGGCGGACGGGTCGGCCTGGCGGACGGAGTCGGCGATGTGGCGGGCGAGTTGGGCGGCGAAGTCGCGAAGGGGCGACGACTTGGCTCCGCCGTAGCGCGAGGGCCAGTGGCCGACGATGATGCTGACGGGCTCGCCGGCGAGGCGGCCGCTGACGAGGAGCTGGTCGCGTGTGCGGTAGTCGGGCTGGTCGGGCTTGACGTAGCGGTAGGAGGCCGTGTCGGTCACGGTGAAGAGCCGGGGGTTGTAGAGCAGGGCCACGTCGATGCCGCGGCGGTCAGGCCCGGAGTGGTGGATATACTTCAATCCCATTGAGGCCATCGGCTCGGTGGCAACGAGGTCGCGGATGACGCGCTCGTTCTCGACCTCAGAGATGCCGATGACGGCGGGACCGCCGGGGCAGTGCTCGCGTGCCAGCTGGGAGATGACGGTGGCGATGTTGTGGAGTTTCTGGCGGTATTTCTGCTCGGTCCATTGGTAGGGACCGGAGGGCAGGAACTCGTCGTCGCCGGGATTGGCAGGGTCGTCCTCCGTGTCAAAAAGGTTTTCGAGGTTATAGAACGCCACAGCGTAGACGCCCACCCGCCCCTGTGCGGCGGCGTTCAAGCCGAGGCACAGAAGCAGGGCGGCGAGTAGAAAAAGACGGAGTCTGTTCATGACGTGTAGCAGTTAGGCCGATTATTCGGTTTCGAGTTTCACGCTGAACAGTCGCAGACCGTAGGTGTTTGTCGTGGCCTCAGCGGCAAATTCGAGGGTGGTGTTGTTGCTGACGGCAACGTGCGGGATTTCAAGGGAGAAGGGGAGGTTTCCTTCACTTCTGTCGCCCGAGACGACACGACTGGGCACGTCGAGCTCAACGCCGTTGCAGCGCACTTTGAGTGCGTTGAGGTCCATCTCCTCGCCTGCGTCGTAGACGTTGGCACCCACTTCGATGGTCAGCGTGGCCTGAGTGGCGCTGCCGCAGTCGATCCCGTTGATGAGGAGGCTGTTGTCATGATTAGCCGAGAACCAGACGTTGCCGCGGCCGCCTTGTGCGCGGACGGTGAGGTAGCCTGTGGGGTCTTCGAACATGCTGGCCGGATTGTCGAAGCCGGTGTAGCTGCTGACTGAAGGCCAGTTGCCGTCGGATCCCCGCTCCGGTGTGCCGAACGTCTCGCTGAACAGGACGTTCTGATCGGGCTCTTCGTCGCCTCCCGTGCCGTCGACGGGCTTGCCGTCGAAGCCATAGACGTCGTCGATGGTGCGGATGGTGAGCTGCCAGGTGCCGTTGTAGCGGCCGAGGATGCCCATGACCTTACCGTAGCCCACGGGGAGGGTCTCGGTGCGGAAGTTGCTGTAACCGCTGGTGCGGACGAGGAGCTGGTTGCCGTAGCGGTCGGAAAGGTATTCCTGTCCGTATTCGCCCTGTACGGGGGCGAACTGCGCCTCGCCGCCGTTGAGGAAGTAGACGCTGTCGAGGCGCACAAGGGTGAATACGTTGCCCTGCACGTCGTTGTTGAGCTCGCTCAGGTCAGTGAAGGCCTTGGGTTCGACGCTCTCGGGGTGAGGCCAGCCGTTGCGGTGGGCGTGCTCGTCGAACGTGTCGGAGGGAATGCGGTCGCCATTGGCGTATCCGATTTGGAGCTCGCCGCCGTAGATGGAGGTGTAGAGCCCGTTGAGGTCGAGGTAGATTTCCTGACCGACGTGGTAGGTGTTGAAGAGGTTGTTGGCGTCGACCTGCACGGAGATGCCGCCGGTGCCGTCTTCGATGATGAGCTGCTTGTAGATGTTGCCGCCTTCGTCGTCGCCCGTCACGACGGCGCGCAGGATGAGGTCGTCCTCGATGAGCGTGCCGCTGGGAGCGGAGCCGAAGCGGTTGCGATACTCGGCGATGGTGATGTTGGCCTCGGGGCCGTCATAGGAGGGCGCGGGGAGGTCGGGCATTTCATAGTCGCCCACGCACGAGGTGGCGGAGAGCAGGATGGCAAATGCGGCCAAGAGCTTATGAATGGTTTTCATGCTTGATGATTTTATTTACGTAGTAAGGGTGGTTTTAGAAACGGTAGCTGACGTTCAGGAAGCAGTTGATGCCCTGCATATAGAAGTACTTCGACTTGAAGAGGTAGGGACGGTCGGGGTCGACACGGCCTTGCTCGTAGCCACCAGTGCGGATGTCCTTTTTGTTGAGCAGGTTGTTGACCGAAAGGTTGACGTTGAGCGACGTGCGGTCTTTGAGATAGAAAATCTTGCCCACTGAGAGGTCGACGGTGTAGCCGGGGTCGAACTCTTCCTGCGACGACAGCTCGGCCAGGATGGCGCGGTCTTCTTCGAGGGTCGGCGTAAGGCCTTCATAGGAAGAAGCCTTGTGGCGCGCGGGAGCAGGCTCGACATAGTTGCGGCCGAAGGCGTTGAAGTTGGCGCCGAGGAACCAGTAGTTGATAAAGTAACGGACGCCGAAGGTGCCGGCCATCTGCGGTACGCCGCCGACGTGGAGGCCGTCCATGAAGATGGTCTCGGTCTTGTCAGCCACGGCGCCGTTCTCGGAGTTGCTCGTGCCGATGGGGTTGTTGCTGTAATAGTATTCGGCGACGGTTCCGGCCAGGTCGAAGCTCCAATGGTCGTCGAGCTTGTAGGTGGCACCAATCTCGATGCCGTGGTGCACGCGGCTGACGCCCCGGAGCACGTGGTTGATGAACGTTCCCAACTGGTTGTCGTAGTAGCTCGAACGCTCCATCTGGTCGTAGAAGTTCGTCTGGAAGACCGAGATGCGCCCTGTGAGCTTACTGGTCGAGAAGATGTAGCTCAGGTCGGCCGAGAATACGCGCCCGCTTTCGAGGGGAGTAGTCCGGTCGCTGATGCGCGGCGAGATGTAGGCGTCGTAGGGGATGGGTGCCTCGCTGCCGTAGCTCAGGTTGGCGCGGAGCAGGTGACGGCCGTTGAACTTGTAGGTGGCGCCTCCTTTGAAAGCGAGGTCGGTGAACGTGTGGTGGCGGCCGGCGCCGTAGGAGTTGTCGGGGTATTGCCCGTTGCGCATGTTGCCGTCACGCCAGAAGTCGGTGTACGTCAGCTTGACGCCATAGTAAGCGTCCCAGTGGCGGGTGTTGTAATTGTTGACCAGCCAGGCGTTCAGCGAGTTGATGCGGAGCTTGAAGTCGTAGCCGAAGATTCCACCCTCGTAGACCTTGCGGTTCGGGCGGTTGAGGTCGCTTTGAATCTTGTTGAGGTCGGAGGGGAAGTCACGCTCGGCGAATTTGTCGATGTCGAGCACGTAGTCAGCGCCGAGGAGGTCTTCGACCGTCTTGAACTGGTGCGACGTCGTGGTGCGGGCCCCGATGCCGGCGGTGAGGCGCATGTGTTTCGAGAGACGGGCGTCGACGGTCGAGTTGAACGTTGTCTCGAAAAGGTCGCTGCGCCGCTCTTCCACCATGTAGACGGCGGCTCCGTCGCCGGTGAGTTTGTTCACGAGGTTGGCCTCATAGAGGGCGTCCCAGTCGATCTGTGTGAACTTGGGGTCGCCCGAGAGCCAGCGGTCGGTGTATTCGTCGGCAATGACGGAGTTGTCGTTGAAATAAGAAGGCAGGTAGCGGTAGTAGTCGGGGCGCGGGTCGGCACCGTTGTACCAGTTGAGCGCCGTACCGCCGTAGCGGCCGTAGTGGACGCCGAGCCCGGCCGTGAAAGTCACTTCGGGCTTGATTTTCCACTCGTAGCTGAGAATACCGGTCGGGTCATACGCGGTCACCACGCGGGCATTGCGTTTTTTCCCGTTCTGGTAACCCCAGTTCGGGTTGTAGAGGTTGTTGCCCGTGAGGTCATAGACTTCCTGCATCGAGCTGCCTTGCTGTCCGCGCTGGACGGGTGAGCCGAAAGTGGTGAACGACAAGCGGTGTTTGCCGCTGTCCCATTGTTTTTCGAGGAGCATGGCGTAGGAAACGTTGCGGTAGAACGTGCCGTCGATGTTGCCCTCGTTGGAATAGCGGCCGCCGACCAAGGCGGTGAAGGCCCAGCCGCGGTCCGAAAGGCCGGTGGAGTATGACACCATGCCGCGCAGGTAGTAGTTGCGGTTGGTATATGAAAGGGTGGCCTTTCCGCCGCGGGCGAAGTCGCCTGCCCGCATGAGGATGTTCTCCGAGCCGCCGAGCGAGCCGAAGGTGTACGTGCCGGGATCGTTGTTCACCGTCTCGTCACCGTTGCGGGTGAGGTCGTTGATTGCGCCTATCGACGAGTAATTGAAGACGCCACGGAACTGGTCGTTGAACGCCACACCGTTGATGTACTTCTGCTCGTAGATATTGTCATAGCCGCGGACGCGGAAACGGGCGGGCGAGAGCTGGTAGGAGACGCGGTTGAGGAAGACGTCGTGGGAGACGAGCACGGTCGTGTTGACGTCCTGCCCGCCCTGGTCGTCGCTCTCGTCGTCACCGAGAGCTTCGAGGTCCATGACGCCCACCATCGAGAGGTCGGCCTGGACGACGGAGTCGGCCTTTTGCCGCAGCACGTCGTCGTTGGTCTGCGCCCACGAGACGACCGGGAAGAGGAAGGCTCCGATGAGGATAAGTCGATAGTTCATGTAAAGTAGTTTTAACTTTTTCGGAAGCTGTGAGGATAATAAGAGCAGCCGCGCCACCTCTGGGCAGGGCTGCTCTTATATGTTTCATCGGGGATTATTTCGTTCCCACCAGTTTGATGTTGTCGATGCGGTAGCCGGCAGTGTTCGTGGCTTTTTCGGAGATGAAAGTCAACGAAGTGACGCCTGCCGTCAAGCCTGTGATCGTCACGGTCTGGTATTGGTTCGTCGTGGTGATGGCCGCGCTCGGCACTGTGATTTCCGTGTCGCCCCACATCAGGCGGATGACGCTTTGCTCGCCCGAAGCGTTGGCTGCGATGTCGTAAGTGAGCGTCAGGTCAGTGCAGCCAGTTGTGTTGAAACCTTCAATCTTCATCTGGCTTTCTTTTTCTGCCGGCAGCCACGCGTGGGGATCCATCGTGCTGGTCTGGCGGATTGACACGTTGCTGTAACTGAAACCACCGCCGATTTGCTGCGGGTCGGTGAACGTCAGGCCGCTTGTGCTGGTCCAAAGGTCGGTCTCGTCGAGCGAGGGCCAGTAGCCGTTGTCTTTCTTGGCCACTTCGTCGCCGAAGGTCTCCTCGAAGATGGTTGTCTCGGTGCCGGGCTGTGGGTCGGGGTCGGGATCGGTAGTTCCGCCGTTGAAGTCGACGTCGATGTCGCCGCCCGTGACAGTGGTCCAAGGATTAATGGTGGCTGAGCCGAACTGAACGTAGATGCTGCCGCCGCTGTTGCCGAGGCGGACGGGGATGGAATATGACGTTCCGGCTTCGAGCGCGCTGACGGTCAATGCTTTCTCTACGGTTTGTCCGTCGAGGGTGAAGCGGAGTGTGATGCTTGAAGCGTCAGTCGCCGGCAGGAGGATGGCCGTGGCTTGTGTGCCGTTTTCGTTCGTGTTGAACGTGACGGTGCCCGTGCTGCTTGTTGTGGCCGTAAGGGTTCCGTCGCTCAGGTCAAAGGTGCCTTGTGTGAGCACGTTGGCTGCTTGTACGCTCAGTCCGGCTGTGGTGGGGATGGTGGCGTCGGCCGTGATGTTGAGCACGACCTGTGCGAGTTGATGGTCGAAGCCGAGGTTCACCGTGCCGCTCGTGATGTTCTGCGCATTGTCGGCGTAGAGCAGGTCGAGGGCCGCCGGGCTGGTCTGGTCGGTGACGTTGACGGCCACGGTCGTTCCGCTCACGGTCTGATAGGGGTAGTAGGCCACGAAGTCTTGTGCTGCACCGCTCTCGGGGAAGGCGAGAGCATCGTCGGCCGTAGCGGCGGTCAGGTTGCCTTGGGCGTCAGCGATGTATTGTCGGTTGCTGGCCGTGGCTGAGGCCAGTCCTGCGCCGTGGTTGGTCATGAAGATACCTACGCGGTCGCCGTTGTCCCAGTTCGTTCCTGCGGCGCGATGGGCGGTTCCGCTGATGTAAGACGTGAACTTGATGTCGCGTGAGTCGTCACGCCATTCGCTGTTGTCATCGAGGCTGGTGCAGGCGGTCATCGCAAATACGGGAAGAACGCCGAGCCACATGATCTTTTTCAGTGTCATACTCTCTTTGTTTTATAAGGGTTGATGGTTTTCCTGTTGTTTATTGCCAGCGGCTCAGGTCGAGTGTCTGTTTGACTGAGGCGTCGAGGGTCGGGAAGAAAGTGAAGCCTGTGAGTGCTTCGAGGTCGCTGACGGACATGGCGCAGTCCATGTAGCCCTGCGGGTTGTCGTAGCGGCGCTGGTCGAGTTTGAAGGCGATGGTGTAGAACTGGCCTCCGATGCGGCGGGCAAGGGCCTTGAAGTAGTATTTAGGCACAGCTACGTTCCGGCCGTCGTTGTCGCGGACGTAGGTTATCTGCTGGTCGGTCGGGGTGGTGGGCATGGCTCCCGTGACAACGAAGAGGGTGTCCGTTCCGCTGCTCCATCCGCGCACGCGGTCCTCCAGGTTGGCCCAGATGCTTTGGTTGAGGCCCTGTCCCAGCTGTGGCGTCATGTTGGTGTAGTAGAATGTCGTGGCGTTGTCGGCGTTTGTGCGCACGCGGTCGGCACTGGGGATCTGGTGTCCGCGGTCGTATCCGTTGAAGCCCCGTCTCAGGTTGGCTTGCAGTTCTTGTGAGAGGCTCGGGTCGAACTGCCAGTCGTCGGTGCGGCTGCCGTCGCCGTTTGTGTAGTAGCCGCAGAGGGGATAGGCCACCCAGTAGGCTATTTTCAGGTCGGAGTCGTAGAGCATGGCGTAGTTGCGGACCGAAGGGTCAGAGGCCATCATGTGTACGATGTAGTGGAGGTTGTCCTGTTCGAGCTGCGCGTTGGTGATGAGGGGCGTCTCGGTGCGTTTGAAGTAGGTGGCTTCGCCTGTGGCGGCGCCGCTGCCTCCCGTGACGTTGAGGTTGAAGGTGTAGTCCTTGCCGCCCTCGAGCTGGGTCAGGGAGGGGGCGACGGTCTGTACTTTGTCGCCGAGGCGGAGGGTTACTTTGAGCCCTTCGGCGTATGTGCCGGGGATGAGCAGGGCTGTGGCTGTGGCCGAGGTCGTGCTTTCCGTCGTGACGAGCATGGCGACGTCGGCCGTGGCTGTCGGTGTGGAGAATGTGCCCGTCGTGAGGTCGAAGTCGGCTTGCGTGGCCACGTCTTCAAGGGTGGCTGTGAGGCCGTTGAGCACCGTGCCGTCGGTGGCGGTCAGCCGGAGCGTCAGGGTGGCCAGCTCGTGGTCGAAGTCAAGGCGGGCCGTGCGGTTCGTGAGGCTCAGCCCGCGGAGGTTGTCGGCGCGCATGAGGTCGATCTTGGCGGGCTCGCTCTGGTCGGACACGTTGACTTTGTAGGTCGTGCCGCTCAGGGTGGCGTCGTAGGGGTAGTAGGCCACGAAGTCGACCGCCGAGCCGTCTGAGGGGAAATAGAGCGGCGAGGCCGAAGAGAAGTTGCCGTCGCCCGAGGGGGTCTCGTAGCGCACGGCGGCGTCGGTGCCGACGGTTTCACCGCTGGCGGCCATGAAAACGCCGATGGCGTCGCCGGCCTCCCACGTGGTGCCTGTGGCGCGGTGAGGAGTGGCGGTGGTGAATGTCACGGCGCGGTCGGCGTCCATGAGCGACTGTATTTCATTGGTGCAGCTGCTGAGCGCGGCGGCCAGCAGGGTGCTGAAACAAAGTGTGCTGATTGAGAAATTCATATTCTTTATTAAATGTGTACTCTTTGGCGTTCGTGGCGCGTTTGTTCCTGCTGCAAAGTTAATATGCTTTGTTTGTTCGGTGTCTGACTATGTGCGCTTTTTTCGTCCGCATGCCCGGGGGTGATGCTATGGCGTGGTGTGATTTTGAAAGCCTGTTCCGGTGTTTCGGACGGTTTTGGCGCATTGTGCCGGACGGTCTGGCAGGATTAGAACGCTTTTGTACGAATTTTGATATCTTTTACGTAAATTGCTAAAAAACAGTTACGTGTTTCCGGCGCTTCTTTCGCATGCACTCAGAAGGCTGCTGACGGCTCTTGCGGCGCGTCTGTTTTTCCGGTCCGGTGGGTTGGTCCTTCCTTTCGGCCGCCGCGTGGCGATGCCCGCAGGGACGCCATTCATGGCGTCCGGTGCCAGGACGTCACAAAGCGGCCGCCGCATTCCGCATGGCGCAGGCGGTAGAACACAGTCTGTCACCCGGGCGGGTGTGGCGGCTTCCGGTCGTTGCCGAAAATGTCCTTGCGGTTTCAGCTTGCCTTTCCGGCGGAAGCGGTCAGCCGTTTGGACTTTTCTGTCGCTGCGACAGGATTTTCTGTCAGCCGTCTCGCAAATCCTGCCTGCCGGCCTTCCGGGTCGAGCGGCAGGCTCGTGCCGGCGGTTGGGGCGTGCGGCTGTCCAGCGTGGGTCAGGCCGCTTCCGGCTGGCCCGTGCGGCGGTGTCAGATGTCTTCGGCTTTCAGCAGTCCGTGCATCACGGCATAGATGGTCAGGGCCGAGACGTTCTTGATGCCGAGCTTCTCGGTCAGGTTCTTGCGGTGGGAGATGACGGTGGTTAACCCGACGTTCAGCCGTGCGGCAATCTCCTTGTTCAGCAGGCCTGAGGCGATGAGCGTCAGCACCTCGCGTTCGCGGGGCGTTAGCGGATGTGCTTCGCCGGTGGCCGGGCGCACGTCGGCGGCGTGTGCCTTGTGCGGGCCGTGCCCTGTCTGCTCGAGGCGGAGCAGGTCGCGCACAAGCTGCGGCTCGGGCTGGCATACGTTGAGCGTGTGCAGTTCGGCGGGGAGCTGTCCCGTGTCTTTGCCATGTACGAGGACGATGGTCTTGTGGGGCTCGGCGCGGAAGAAGGCGGCGTCCTCCATGAACGCCGTCACCGCGACGAAGTAGTGGGCGAAGCGCCCGGGCTCGTCGGAGGTGAGCGCGGCGGCCGAGGCATAGGTGCGCACCTCGGCGCGGGGCATCATCGTGTGGATGAGGGCTGTCAGTCCCACGGCGGCCAGTGTGTTGTCCGTCACGATGGCTATGCTGGGCATCGCCGGATGGGGCGTCGCGTTTTCCATGCGTCAGGCTTGCTTTTTGTCTTCAAGCCCCTTGCTCATCAGGTCCATGCCCCAGTGGGTCGAGGCGAGCAGGGCCTCGCGCTCGCGCACCTCCTTGGCTTTCTTGGCGTAGACAATCATACGCAGCGACTGGCTGTAAGAGATGTAGTTCCAGACCCAGTTGAACAGGACGATGATTTTGTTGCGTACGCCCAGTATGGAGCGCAGGTGCACCACTAACCACATGACCCACGCGAGGAAGCCCGACATCTTCACCCGGTTGAACTCGGCCACGGCGCGGTTGCGCCCGACGGTGGCCATGGCGCCCAGGTTGCGGTAGCGGAAGGGGCGGAGCTCTTCGCCGTGTTCGAGGCGGCGCAGGTTCTTGGCCAAGAGGGTTCCCTGCTGGATGGCCACTTGTGCCAGCTGCGGGTGGCCGCCCGGATAGGCCGGGTCGTCCGTCATGATGCACTGGTCGCCGATGGCGAAGACGCCTTCGAGACCTTCGACGCGGTTGTAGGCGTCCACCTTGATGCGGTGGCCGCGTCCGAAGTGGCTCTCGTCCATGTTGCCGATGGGCTGGCCTGTCACGCCGCTGACCCAGATGAATGAGCGTGTCGGGATGGCGCGCCCGTCTTTGAGGATGACGCGATGGTCGGCAAAGTCCGTCACCATCGTGTCGAGCATCACGTTCACGCCCATGGCCCGCAGGTAGCGTTCAACGGCTGCCGACGATTTCTTGCTCATTCCCGAGAGCAGGCGCGGGCCTGCCTCGATGAGGTTGATGTGCATCAGTTCGGTCGGGAGGTCGGGATAGTCTTTCGGCATGACGAAGCGCTTCATCTCGGCGATGGCTCCGGCGATTTCGACGCCGGTGGCGCCGCCTCCGACGATGACCACGTTCAGCAGTTCTTCGCGTTCGGCCTCCGTGGCGCAGGTCAGGGCGCGCTCGAAGTTGTCGAGCAGGGCGTTGCGCAGGCCCATGGCTTCGCTGACTGTTTTCATCGGCATGGCTTCTTCCTCGACGTGCTTGTTGCCAAAGAAGTTAGACGTTGTGCCTGCTGCGAAGACAAGATAGTCATACCTGACCTTGCCGATTGAGGTCTGGATGATTTTGTGCTCGGGGAAGATTGAGCGCACTTCGGCCATCCGGAAGAAGAAGTCGTGGCGTTTCTGGAAAATCTTGCGGAATGGGAAGGAAATCGAGCTCGGCTCGATGCCCGACGAGGCTATCTGATAGATGAGCGGGGGGAACTGGTGATAGTTGTTGCGGTCGACAAGGACGACCTGGAAGCCCGAGTGGCGGAG
>HF989228.1 GCA_000431275.1 Prevotella sp. CAG:755
GGGCCACTTTGACCTTGTAGCCGCAACGCACGTGTCCCTTGACCATTGCTTTAAGCTTGCCTTGCACCATCTGGCGGCGAAAGGGGGAGATACGGTCGATGAACACGTGCCCGTCGAGGTGGTCGAACTCATGCTGCATGACGCGGGCAAGAAAACCGTCGACCCACTCATCGTGCGGCTGGAACTGCTCGTCAAGATAGGTGACGCGAATGCGCTTCGGGCGGCGCACCGGCTCGTGAATCCCAGGGAAACTGAGGCATCCCTCCTCTATCACCTCCGTCTCGCTGCTGTCGGCCTCCACGATCTTGGGGTTGATATAGGCCCGGCGGAAGTCCTTGTACTGCGGTTCGTCGTCCGAAATCACATCGAGGTCGATGACGGCAAGCCGGATGGCCAGGCCCACTTGCGGAGCGGCCAGTCCCACGCCATCGGAAGCCGTGAGCGTTTCAAACATATTGGCAATCAATGTGGACAACTCGGGATAATCGGGCGCAATGTCCTGCGCCTGCTGGCGAAGGACGGGCTGACCGTAAGTGTAGATAGGCAGTATCATAATGTGTGATTGTTATGCTGGTTACGCCGCCACTCCAT
>HF989229.1 GCA_000431275.1 Prevotella sp. CAG:755
ATCCGGCGCATAACTCGTAGAAATCAGTTTTTTCAAGCCTAACTCATCAAACTTGGCAGCAAAGTATCGGGTAAAGTTGCTCCATTCGGGGTCATCACAAGGAAGCAATACAGTCTTTCCCCTAAACACGTCCGGGTCATATTCAAGATAGGCATTCATTTCAATCTCTATGTCATGAAATTGCGTATAGAACTCATCATTCTTAGCCGCCTTAGCTTCTTTTAGATTAGTATTTGCCATATGTCTATTTTTTTATTTCGTTAGGTACAAGAAGTGTACGCACATCCACATTCAGTATTTCCGCTATCCTGTATAGTACGGGTATAGGCGGTTGCACTCTGTTCGTGGCGTATAGATTGACCATATTAAAACCTTTGCCAAGCCGTTTAGCCAATTCAGTTTGACTAATCCCCGCCTCAATCAATGCTTCTTTTATCCGATTCATTGCGACATCTTCTTTAACTTGTCACAAAGGTATATAATTTTATTGGGTAAACCACTGTGCTCTTAAAAGAAAGTATTTCGTTAATGGCTTATCCCAAGCTATTTTGGAAAATTCTATTTGTTTTTTCGCCAGTCGATTTTATAAAACTGCCGCCGATAGTTCGTACTTTCGAAAAAAGATGCTATATTTGCAAATGAAAGAGTTATTTGACAGCATAGCAACGCAAAACGCTGAAATTCGCACGGTTGCTAACTCGTTACCGCCACTTTTCAAATAATTCGCTAAAAGTTTATTCCTCAATCGGTTAAGTCTAACCGATGAAAATCTAAAATAGCATCTGGAGCAATGGCTATTTCATTCAGTTTCATTACAGCACTAGCACCTAAAATAGAATAT
>HF989230.1:0-6035 GCA_000431275.1 Prevotella sp. CAG:755
CCGTCCGGAGGCCCGAGCTCATGCTCTTCGACGCGCGCAGCCTCCTGGCCGACGCCCGCCGCCGCTCGCTCGACGCCGCACTCCGGCCGCGCGTCGACGCTTTCGCCCAAGGCTACTACGGAAACCCGGGCATGAACATGTTTGACGACATGATGCGCTACCGCCTCTCACTGAACGGCCTCATCGGCATACGGCTGAACTGGAACATCGGGGCACTCTACACGCGCCGCGCCGACCTGGCCTCGCTCGACAACGAACGCGAACAAATCCGCACGGAGCGCGAAACGTTCCTCTTTAACAACCGGCAGGACGTCGTGCGCCTCCGCAAGGAAGTAGAACGCCTCGAAAAGCTCCGCCCCGGCGACGCCGAGCTCGTCCGTCTGCGGACCTCCATCCGCCGGGCGGCCGAAGCCAAACTGCGCGGCGGCGTGATCGACGCCGACGCCCTGCTCGAGAAAATCACCGACGAGCACCGCGCCCAAGTCGAAGCGTCGGTGCACGACATCGAACTGCTCAAAACCCTCTACGCCCTGCAAACCCTCACCCAATCACCGTTATGAGAACCCTACACTACCTCCCTCTCCTCGCCCTGCTCCTCACGGCTTGCGCCGACGAGCCGGCATTCGACGCCACAGGCACGTTCGAAGCCACCGAAGTGACCCTGTCGAGCGAGGTCGCCGGCCGCATCGTCAGCCTCACGGTGCAGGAAGGCGACACCGTGGCGGCAGGCGAACTCATCGCCCAGGTTGACACGTCCGCCCTCTATCTTCAAAAACTCCAGCTCCGTGCCCAGTCGCGCTCGGTCGACGAGGGACGCCCCGACATCAGCGCCCAAGTGGCCGCACTGCGCAGCGACATCACCCGCCAGCAGCATGAGTTGGAACGCCTGCGCCGCCTGCACCACGACGGTGCGGCCACCGACAAACAGGTAGACGACGCCGAAGCCGCCCTCCGCACCACCGAAAAAGAGCTCGCCGCCCGGCTCTCGACGCTCAGCCGGAGCGACCGCAGCCTCACAGCGCAGCGCGCCTCGGTCGACCTCCAAGTGGCACAGATTGACGACCGCATCGCCCGTTGCCGCACCATCGCACCGACGGGCGGCACAGTGCTCGAACGCTACGCCGAACCCGGCGAGATGGCCACCGTGGGCCGCCCGCTGATCCGGCTGGCCGACCTGACAAATGTGTATCTGCGCGCTTACGTCACTTCGGACCAGCTGGCGGACGTCAGACTCGGACAGCACGTCAGGGTGACGGCCGACTTCGGCGGCGACCGGCGCTTCGACTACGACGGACGCGTCACGTGGATCGCAGCAGAAAGCGAATTCACTCCCAAGGGTATCCAAACGCGCGACAGCCGCGCCAACCTCGTCTACGCCATCAAGGTGGCCGTCAGGAACGACGGGCGCATCAAACTCGGCACCTATGGCGAACTTCACCTGCATTAGCCATGCCAGCAGTTACGGCTGAAAACCTGACCAAGCGCTTCGGCAGCCTCACGGCGCTCGACGGCGTCACGTTTGCCGCCGAACAGGGCGAGCTCTTCGGCGTCATCGGCCCCGACGGAGCCGGAAAGACGACCCTTTTCCGCCTGCTCGTGACCCTGTCGCGCCCCGACGCAGGCCGGGCCACGGTCTTGGGCTTCGACGTGGTGCGACAATATGCCGAGGTGCGACGCCGCGTGGGCTACATGCCCGGCCTATTCTCCCTCTATCCCGACCTGACAGTGGCCGAGAACCTCGCGTTCTTCGCCGCGCTGTTCCACGCCGACCCGGCAGAAGGCCGCGACCTCATCGCGCCCATCTACGGCATGCTCGAGCGCTTCGCCTCGCGCCCGGCGGGCAAACTGTCGGGCGGGATGAAGCAGAAGCTGGCCCTGAGTTGCGCACTGATCCACCGGCCCGCCGTGCTCTTCCTCGACGAGCCGACGACAGGCGTCGACCCCATATCGCGCCGCGAGTTCTGGACTATCCTCGGCCAGCTCCGCAGCCAAGGCATGACCATCGTCGTCTCGACGCCTTACATGGACGAAGCCGCACGGTGCGACCGCATCGCCCTCTGTCACGAGGGCCGCCTGCTCGGCATCAACACGCCCGACGGCGTGCGCCGCGGCTTCGGCGCCGAACTTTTCGGGCTCAGTGCGGGCGGCGACCGTCATGCCCTCCTGCTCGCTGCCCGCCGTTTCGGAGCGACGGGGAGCTGCTATGCGTTCGGTGCCGAGCTTCACCTGACCTTCCGCGGCCGCCCTGACCCCGGCGGGCTCCTCGCCCATCTCTCCCAAAAGGGCTTTACGGACGTCAGGCTGCGCCCTATCGAACCCGGGATCGAAGACTGTTTCATGAAACTGACTGAACACCATGACTGAACCTATCATCGAGACGCGCGGACTGACCAAGCGCTTCGGCCGCTTTACGGCCGTAGACCACATCACGCTGAGCGTCATGCCGGGCGAAATCTTCGGTTTTCTCGGCGCTAACGGAGCCGGAAAGACCACTGCCATGCGCATGCTCTGCGGTCTGAGCCGCCCGACCGAAGGCTGGGGGCGCGTGGCCGGCTGCGACATCACGCGGCAGCCCGAGGCCGTCAAACGCCACATCGGCTACATGAGCCAGCGCTTCTCGCTCTACGACGACCTCACCGTGGCTGAGAACATCCGCCTCTTCGGCGGCATTTACGGTTTGCGCCGCGCCGAGCTGGCCCGGCGCACCGACGAGCTGGTCGGAAGCCTTGGCATGGAAGCCGAACGCCGCAAGCGCGTGGCCGACCTGCCTCTGGGACGGAAACAAAAACTGGCTTTCTCCGTAGCCATGCTACACCGGCCGCCCCTCGTCTTCCTCGACGAGCCCACGGGCGGTGTCGACCCCGCCACGCGCAGGGCTTTCTGGGAGATGATCGACGAGGCCGTCGCCACGGGCACTACGGTATTCGTCACCACCCACTACATGGACGAGGCCGAATACTGCCACCGCGTGTCGATCATGGTCGACGGGCAGATCCGCGCGCTCGGCACGCCCGCACGGCTCAAACAAGAACACGGCGCCGCGTCGATGGAGGAAGTCTTCATCGGCCTGGCGCAAACCGCCAAACGCTCACAGTCATGACAACGTTCCTCGCCTTTGTCCGCAAAGAAGCGCTCCACATCCTGCGCGACCGGCGCACGCTGCTCGTCGTCGTGCTGCTCCCGATTGTCCAAATCATCCTTTTCGGTTTCGCTATTTCGACCGAGGTCAACGACCTGCGCGTCCGCGTGGCAACTACCGGCCGGCTGACCGACGTCGGAAGGCTGGCCGCGCGGCTCGACGCCAATCACTACCTGCGCATCGAGCCGCTCAACACCCCGGCCGGAAGCAACGGCAAGCCGGCTGACAGAAATGACCGGACGGCTGACAGAGGAAACGGGACGGCTGACAGGAAAAGCGTGCAGGGCATCGGCCTCAACGCCACGGACGAGGCCATCGACCACGCCCTGCGGCGGGGCGAGGCGGATGCCGTGCTCGTGGCCGACGGACGGCAGGGGCGGATGCAGCTCATCGTCGACGCTTCAAACCCGAACACGGCCACGATGGCCGCGGGCTACGTGGCGGGCGCCCTGACCGGAAGCACGCCCGACGTCCGCATGCTCTACAACCCCCAGATGCTCAGCGCTCACAACTTCGTGCCCGGCCTGATGGGCCTCATCTTCGTCATTATCTGCTCGGTGCTCACCTCGGTGGCCATTGTCCGCGAGAAGGAGACCGGGAGCATCGAACTGCTGCTCGTCTCGCCAGTCAGTCCGATGATCACCATCGCCGCGAAGATCACGCCCTACTTCGCCGTCTCGTGCATCAACCTCGCGACAATCCTCCTCCTGGCCCGCTTCCTGCTGGGCATTCCCTTGGCAGGCCACGTGGCGGCTACGGTGACGCTCTCGCTGGTCTACATCGTCTTTGCCCTGTCGATCGGACTTCTTATCTCGACGCTGGTGCGCACGCAAGTGGCTGCCATGATTGTGGCCTTGGTCTCGATGATGCTGCCCACTATTCTGCTATCGGGCATGATATTTCCCGTCGAAAACGCTCCCCTGCCGCTCCAATGGCTCTCGGCCGTCGTGCCGGCGCGGTGGTACATCGGCGCCGTGCGCAAGGTGATGATCGAAGGGTTGCCCTTGGTGCGCGTGTGGCCCGAACTGGCTGTCTTGGCGGGCATGACCCTCGCCACGCTCGCCATAGCCCTGAAAAAGTATAACCAAAGGATTGACTGACATGTCCGTACTGCCCTACCTGCTTGAAAAGGAGTTCAAACAATTCATGAGGAACGCCATCCTGCCGCGCATTGCGCTGATGGTGCCGCTCATGGTGATGCTCGTGGCGCCCTTGGTGACGACGATGGACGTCAAGGAAGTACGCGTGGCCGTCGTCGACCACGACCGCACTATGGCTTCGCGCCGCCTCACGGACCGTGTGGCAGCATCGCCCTACTTCACGCTCGTGGCGCGTCCCACGGCTTACGGCGGCGCGCTCCGCCTGGTCGAAGACGACCGCGCCGACATCGTCCTCACCATCCCCACCGGCTACGGACGCGATCTCGGCGCCGGCCACGCCGCGCCCCGTGTCCAGATCACGGCCAATGCCGTCAACGCCGCCAAAGCCCAGATCGGGGCGAACTACCTCAGCCAGCTCACCACCGCACAGGCCGCCCCGGCGGACGGAGGACGCCTTGCCGTGCAATACCGCTACAATCCGACACTCGACTACCGGGCCTACATGATCCCGGCGCTCATGACGCTGCTCGTTCTCATCCTGTGCGGCGTGCTGCCCGCCCTGAACATCGTCAGCGAAAAGGAGATCGGGACAATCGAACAAATCAACGTGACGCCCATCAGCCGCCTGACCTTCACGATGGGCAAGCTCATTCCGTTCTGGGTCATCGGGCTCGTGGCCGTCGGCCTGGGAGTCGCGGTGGGCGGCCTGGTCTACGGCGTCTGGCCTGCGGGAAGCCTGTGGCTCATCCTGCTGGCGTCGCTGCTCTTTACGAGTGTGGCTTCTGGCTTCGGTCTCGTCGTGTCAAACTATTCGACGACCTTGCGCCAAGCCCTGTTCGTGATTTATTTCTTTGTGATGATATTCATCCTCATGGGAGGTCTTTTTACGCCCATAGCGTCGATGCCCCGCTGGGCACAGACCGTGACCTACGGCCTGCCGACGCGCTACTACGGCGAGGCGATGCGTGCGCTCTACTTAAAAGGCAGTTCGTTCGCCGACCTGCTGCCCCAGTTCGGGGCGCTGGCACTGATGGCCGTGGGACTCGGCGCGTGGGCCGTCGTAAGCTACCGCAAGACGGAGTGAGCCGTTCAGCCCACGTCCTCACCCCGCCGCTCGGCCCTGCGGCGGCAGTCGGCACACAGCCCCTTGACGACGTAATTGATGCTATGCTGGACAAAGCCCTCGGGCAGGGCGACCTGCGGCACATGCGTCGTTTTCATGCAGAACGTGCGGTGGCACGCTTCACAGAAAAAGTGCGTGTGCATGTCGTCGACGGTATGGGCGTCGTCACCGTCGCAGAGTTCGTATTTCAGCGAGCCGCTCCCGTCTTCAAAACCGTGCAGCACGTCGTGCGCGAGGAAGAGGGTGACGGTACGAAAGATAGTGGAGCGGTCGACGGTTCCTAACTTCGCTTCGAGCTCAAGCAGCGAGACGGGCCGCTGCATGGCGGCTATGGCGTCGAGGATGAGCAGGCGGATGGCCGTGGGGCGCACGCCTTTGTGGTGGAGCAGGGTCTCGCTGTCGGTGTAGGACATGGGATTTTCTTATTATCTTTTCGGTTGTTTCAGAATGCGCACCGCGTTGAGCACGGCGAGCAGGGCGACGCCCGTGTCGGCGAAGACGGCCATCCAGAGAGTAGCCATCCCCATGGCGCCAAGCGCCATGACCGCCACCTTCACGCCAAGGGCAAAGACGATGTTCTGCCACACGATGCGGTGAGTGCGCCGCGCGATGCCGATGGCCTCCGGCAGGGCAGTCAGGCGGCCGTCCTGCAAGACGAGGCCGGCTGTCTCGA
>HF989230.1:6065-10749 GCA_000431275.1 Prevotella sp. CAG:755
GCCACGTCGCTGCCACTGTCGCCCACGGCCACGCCGACGTCGGCCGCAGCCAGCACAGGGGCGTCGTTGATGCCGTCGCCAACGAAAGCAGTCGGCATGCCGGACGCCATGATGCGCTGCAAAGATACGACTTTATCTTCGGGGAGCAATTCTGCCTCGGCTTTGCCGATACCCAGACGGGCTGCCAATGCCCTGACGGCAGACAGGCGGTCGCCGGAAAGGACTACGGTTTCGGCCACGCCCAGGCGGCGGAGCGCGGCTACGGCCTCAGCGGCATCGGGACGGGGTTCGTCGGCCACGGAGACAACGCCGGCATAGCGCCCGTCGACAGCGCAGAAAACGGCGGTCCCTGCGGTTTCGACAGCCGGCACGCTGACTCCTTCTTCCGCCATGAGACGGGCGTTGCCCAGTGCCACGCGCTTCCCCTCGACCATGGCACGCATGCCACGCCCGGCCACCTCCTCCACGTCCGAGGCATCGGGCAAGCCGGCCCCCTGCCGGCGGGCAGCGCGGACGAGCGCCACGGCCACGGGGTGGAGGCTGTGGCGCTCGACAGCAGCGGCCAAGCGGAGCATTCCGTCGGGCGTGAACCCCTCGGCGGCCTCCACTCGCTCCACGGTGAATGTGCCGCACGTCAAGGTGCCGGTCTTGTCGAACACCACGACACCGAGACGCGCCACGGCGTCGAGGACGTGACCACCCTTGAAGAGGATGCCCCGCCGCGATGCCGCCCCGATACCGCCGAAATAGCTCAGCGGGATGCTGACAACGAGGGCGCACGGGCAGGCTATGACGAGAAACACGAGGGCACGTCCCACCCATTCGACCGGTGCAATGCCCGGCACGCCGGACCAACTGAGCACGGCGGGCACGATGGCCACCAGCGCGGCCAGAAGCATGACCACGGGCGTGTAGACCCGCGCCAGCCGGCGGATGAGCAGTTCGGTGGGCGCCTTGCGGGCAGCCGCGTCCTCCACCAGGCGCAGGATGCGGGCCGTGGCGCTCTCGGCATAAGGACGGAGTGCCTCAAAGCGCAGGCTGCCGCCCAAGGCTATGTATCCGGCAGGCACTTCGGCGCCTCCGGCCAAGCGGCGCGGCAAGCTCTCGCCCGTCAGGGCCGACGTGTCGAAGACGCCTTCGGACGAAAGCAGGCGGCAGTCGACAGCCAGACGCTGCCCTGCCGCCAGTTCGATGCGGTCGCCGGGACGGACTTCCTCAGGCTGACAATCGACAGCCTGCCCGCCGCGCTCCACACGGACACGGTCGGGACGCAAGGCCAGCAAGGCGCGGATGTTGTCCCGCGCACGGTCGACGGCGCGGTCCTGCAACGTCTCGCCAACGGCGTAGAAGAGCATGACGGCCACCCCTTCGGGATACTCGCCGATAGCGAAAGCCCCGGCCGCAGCCACCACCATGAGCAGAAACTCGTTGAAAACGTCGCCTTCCCTGAAAGCCTCGACGGTCTCGGCGACGACGGGCCAGCCCACAGGGAGCACCGCCGCCAAATACCAGACAAAAGCCACCCACGGGGTGGCAAACCACTCCACTCCGACAAGGCCCATCGCCACACCGGCCACAAGCATAAGGGCCGAAAAGGCCGTCCATCCCCATTCTTTGATGATTTCCATACGTGTTACGTTTGTTTTTGTGGCAAAGATAGGCCGTTTGTTTTGCAACCCGTTTGCAAACTCGCCCCGGCAGGCAGGAAAGGCGGGCAGGGCGACAGGATTTTCAGTCGCTGCGGCAGGAAATCCTGTCACTGCGACAGAAAGCACCCAAAAGCCGACGGGCAAGACAAGCGGCCTCGCGGCCGGGACGGCCGTCCCCGTGTTCCTCCCGGGCACGGGCGTCACAAGTGGCGCCCCTACGTTTTTCGGCACTCGGGCATGACTTGTCGAAATTCCTACGGCTTTTCGACTGTCATTCCGCTCGTTTGCACTATCTTTGCCCGAAATGTACCGCACCGACGTCCTTTTCCGTCCACTCCGGCCCGCCGCCCTGACGCTGGCGGCCATGATCTGCCTGACGGCCTGCCGCCAGCGCGACTCCTTGCAACCCGAACGGACCGCCGCACGCGACACCGTGGCCGAACTGGTGCTGCAAGTGAGCCGCTGCTCACGCCTCCACACAGCCGAGATGCAGGTTCACAAACTCGTGACACACAGCGACGAGGTGCGGATGAAGGGCCGCCTCCTCTCGTCGGACTACGACGTGCGCCTGCCGCTGGGCGACCGCAAAGCGGTCGTGCCCATCGACGTGACGCTCAAAGCCTACATCGATTTCGCAGGTTTCGACTCGACACACGTCAGCCGGCAGGGACGGCACATCACACTGACCCTGCCCGACCCAGTCGTGACAGTGACGTCGTCAAAAGTGGACCACTACGCCACCCGCCAGTTCACCGACCCGATGCGCTCCGCATACAGCGACGCCGAGCTGGCCGAACTGGCGCGACAGGGCGAAGACTCAATCGTCAGCCACATCGACCGCTACGGCCTTGTCGAAGCAGCACGCGCCTCGGCGGCGCGAACCCTCATCCCCCTGCTGACAGACCTCGGTTATGCCGAGAGCGACGTCACCATCCGCTTCCGCCACGGCCTGCGGGCCAGTGACCTTGTCGAACACCGCGCCCCGGCCGACGGGGCCAACCAACGCCTTGCCCCATGATACGGCGTGGAGGAGAGAAACGGCGGCTGACGGCAGCGGGAGTGCTCTGGTGGCTCGCCCGACGGTGGTGGCTGGTAGCCCTGCTTGCGGCACTCTTCGTGACGGGTGGCCTCATCCGTTTCTGCAAACGGGGCGGAACGTCGGTCGGCCTGACACACACCACGGCCATCGACGCCACGCCAGAAGAGATAACGGCGCTGAAAGACATCGGGCAGTGGGAACTGCTCACTGTCAGCACAGAAGAACTCGTCGACACTGTGGCCACGAGTTGGACCGGCGTCCGGCAGCTCGTGCGCATCTACACGGGCACACTGCGCATAGGCATCGACCTGCGCGACGCAACGCCCGGATGGGCCACTGCCCGTGGCGACACGGCGTGGCTGCGCCTGCCGCCCGTCAAGTTGCTCGACGAGCGCTTCATCGACGAAGCCCGCACGCGCTCTTTCTACGAACGGGGGCGGTGGGACGCCGCCACGCGGCAACAACTCTACGAACGGGCACGCGAGGCCATGATGCACCGCTGCCTGACGCAGGAGAACATGGAAGCAGCACGCCAGAACGCACGCCAGCAGTTCACCTCGCTCCTGCGCGGACTGGGATATACACATATAAATATAACGTTTGAAAATACTTGACTTGATGAAAAAACATCTCTTCATGACTTTGGCCGCCAGCCTCGCGCTGGGCATGACCGTGAGTTGCTCCGACGATCCGGACGACCCCGGCTTCACACCATTCCCCGACGAAACGGGCAACCGTACGGTGCTCGTCTACGTTTCGGCGCAGAACTCCTTGGGCACAGGCACGCAGTTCCAGAAGCGCGACTCCATCGAAATGTCGCTCGGCGCACAATATATAGATGACGCAGACCGCTTCATCGTCTATATCGACGATGCGGAGAATCCACGCATGTACCGCTTCACGAAAGACCGCCCCGCCCCTTATCTGGTGCGCACGTTCGCGCGTGATGCCAACTCGTCGGACCCGGAAACGCTGAAAGACGTGCTGGCATGGACGAAGCAATACTTCCCCTCCCAGGAGTATGGCCTCGTCATGTGGTCGCACTCCGACGGATGGCTGCCCGCACCGAACAAAAACTACCGTTCCAACCGCGCCTTCGGCATCGATACGGGCGAGGGCGGCAACATGGCCTGGGACGTGGACGTCACAGGACAAATGGGCGCGTCGATGGACATCGACGACATGGCCCAGGCCATCAGCGACGCCGGCGTGCACTTGCGCTTCCTCTTCTTCGACTCCTGCCTGATGCAGTGCATCGAGTCGAGCTACGCCCTGCGCAACGTGACGGACTACGTCCTCGCCTCGCCCATCCCGACGCCGGGCTATGGCACGCACTACACCAACGAACTGCGTTACGGCTTTTTCAGCGAAGACCCGATCGACGCGGCACGCACCTATTTCCGCGACGTGACAGGCGGAAACTACGCCGATCTCTATGGCAATGACGGCTTCGCCTTCGCAGCAGTGAAGACCAGCGAGCTCGAAGACCTGGCCACACTGACGGCCAGCCTGCTCCCCCAATACGTAAGGAACGGTGCCCAAATCGACATGACGGGCGTCATGGCCTATCAGCCCTATGTCATGAACTACTACTACCGCCCGGAATTCTACGACTTCGGCAGCGCCATGCACCGCATCCTCGGTCCCGCAGACTATGCCGTATGGCGGCGGCAGTTCGACCTTGCCGTGCCCTACATGGACGTCAGCAAAAGCTATTGGACCGGACCGGGCGCCTTCACTTACGCCACGCGCGACGAATACTACTGCGGCGTCTCGTGCTTCATTCCTGACATCAAGTACACCGACAACGCCTCGGCCTGCCTGTACGGCGACCTGAACGAGGCCTTCCGGCAGACAGAATGGTATCAGGACGCAGGATGGGACGAGACAGGATGGTAAACTTTTGACGCAGGATGCGGGGTAATTCAGAGAAATAGCGTACTTTTGTAGCCCGTAACTGTACAGCATGAGACACTGCCTTCACCTCTTATGGCTT
>HF989230.1:10820-14991 GCA_000431275.1 Prevotella sp. CAG:755
GGGGCGGCCGCAGACTCGCTGCATGTGAGCCTCATCACGTGCGGACCGGGCGAAGAGGTCTATGAGGTCTACGGCCACACGGCCATACGCGTGCGCAACGACAGCACGGGCGAAGACTGGGCGTTCAACTACGGCGTGTTCAACTTCGAGCAGCCTCATTTCATCTGGCGCTTCGTCTTGGGCGAGACCGACTACCAATTGGGCGTCGCACCTTTTGACTACTTCGTAATGAACTACGCTGAGGACGGCCGATTCGTCAACGAACAGGTGCTCAACCTTGACAGCGACGAAAAGGCCCGCCTCTTTGCCTTTCTGGTGGCTAACTACCTGCCCGAGAACCGGGTCTACCGCTACAACTTCTTCGACAAGAATTGTACGACGCAGGCGCGGGACATCATCGAGATGGCCGTGAATGGCGAAATCCGCTGGCCGGACAACCCGCCGCACAGCTATCGCGACCTCCTGCACGTGTTCACGGCTCAGGATGCGTGGCTGCGCTTCGGGCAAGACCTCCTCATCGGCACGGAGGCCGACCAGACGCTCGACACGCCCGGACAGGACTTCCTGCCGCTCCTGCTCGAACGGGACATGGCGGGAGCTGTCATCGTGGACAAAGCGGGCAACCGCCGCCCAGCCGTGACAGAAACCCGACAATTGACGCCACAGGCGCCCGACACAGAAACCCAGACATGGCTCACGCCGCGCAAAGCCGCTTGGGCATGGTTTGTGCTGGCATTGGGCGTGGCCGTGGCACAGGTCGTCACGCGGCGCAACTGGTGGTGGTTCGACATCCCGTTCATCGCCCTCCAAGGCGTGGCGGGCTGCCTCGTCACGTTCCTGTTCTTCACCTCGACCCATCCGGGCGTCGACAGCAACTGGCTCATCGCCGTGCTGAACCCGTTGCCCCTGCTCTATCTGCCTTGGGAGATACGGAGAGCACGGCGCCGGCGCCGGGACGCCTACCACATCGCCGCACCCGCGGTCATCTGGGCTTTCACCGCGTTCTCGCCACTGACAGGACAAACGGTTCCTGCGGAACTGCTCTTTTTCATCAACGGACTGGCCCTGCTGTCCGTCGCCCGGGTCAGTCTGGCTTACCTAAACAAAACGAATGAATAAGAACCGATTGCTCACATCGCTCCTCGCCGTCATGGCGGTCTTGGCTGCCGAAGCCCAAAACCCGGCAGCCCCGAAGCTCGTGGTCAACATCCTGATCGACCAGCTGCGCTCGGACTACATGCAAGCGTTCATGCCGCTTTACGGTGAGAACGGGTTCAAACGCCTGATGGGCAACGGGAAAATATACACGCAGGGAGAATTCCCCATCGCCACGGTCGACCGTGCCTCTGCCACGGCCAGCATCGCCACCGGAAGCACACCTTTCTATCACGGCATAGTGGGGCAAAAATGGTTCGACCTCTCAGCCATGCGCGGCGTGAACTGTGTGGACGACCGGAGCTGCAAGGGCATCGGGACAGACACTGGCGCGTCGCCGCAGCACTTGGCCGTATCGACCGTCAGCGACGAGCTGAAAGTGGCGACTGACGGAAAAGCGCTCGTCTACTCCATCGCACCGTTCTGCGACGCCGCCGTCTTGGCCGCCGGCCACGCTGCCGACGTCTCGGTCTGGATCGATAACCAAACGGGCAATTGGTGTACATCGAGCTACTACGGCTCACTGCCCGAATGGGCCAGCACGCGCAACCGCGACAACTCCCTCGACAAGCAGCTCCGACGCTATAAGTGGGAACCGTTCTACCAACGCAACGGCGACTTCTCCTATTACACCTCGGACGGCTCGACGGAAACGTTCAGCCACGAGTTCAAAGGCCACAGCCGCTTCCGCCTCTTCAAGACCAGCGCACCGGTCAACGAAGAAGTCGCCGCCATGGCGAGAGACTGCCTCTGGAAATCGAACATCGGCAGCGACGCCACTACGGACTACCTTGCCGTCATGCTCTACGCCGGCAACTACGACAACCGCCCTGTCAGCCAGGCACCCATGGAGATGCAGGACACCTATGTGCGCATCGACAAAGCCCTGTCGGACATCATCGCCGCCGTCGACCGGAAAGTGGGATTGGCCAACGCCCTGTTTGTCGTCACGTCGACAGGCTACTGCAAGGAAGAACCTGCCGACCTACAAAAGTTCCGTATCCCGACCGGTACGTTCGATATCAAACGTTCGGCTGCCCTGCTGAACATGTATCTCATGGCAGTCTACGGACAGGGCAACTACGTCGAGGCATGCTTCGGTCAGGAGATTTACCTGAACAAAAAGCTCATCGAGGACAAACAACTGTACCTCACCGAAGTACTCAGCCGCACGCAGGATTTCCTGATCCAGCTGAGCGGCGTGAAAGACGTCTATACCTCACAACGCATCCGCCTTGGCGCATGGACGCCAGGCATCAACAAGCTGCGCAATGCTTATAACCCTCAAACTTCCGGCGACATCCTCATACAAGTGGCGCCGGGATGGCGCTTCGTCAATGAAGACACCGGCGAGAACTACATCGTCGGGACGGGCTACGTCCCCTTTCCGGTCATTTTCTTCGGCTACGGCATAAAGCCGGAAAAAGTCACGACGCTCGTCACCGTTGACTACATCGCCCCGACCCTGTCGAAAGCGATGCGCATCCGTGCCCCGAACGCTTGCTTCGCCACACCTCTTTTCTGACAGCCGCCGCAACCGTGCCCGCATGACTGACAAGAGAGAGAAAAGGAAACACAGGCGAACACGACTTCCCCTTAAATGATTATTTTTGCACGGACAAAAATTTCACTCGTAAACAAAGACTATAAATAATGGATATCAACAAATTCCTGAGCAAGCTCTTCGGCAACAAGTCGACGCGCGACATGAAACTCATCCAGCCTTGGGTGGAAAAAGTAAAGGCCGCATACCCCGCGATCCAAGCCCTCGACGACGACGCCCTGCGCGCAAAGACCAAGGAGCTGCAAGAAAAAATCCAAAGTTCAGCGAACGACCTCAAAGAAAAAATCGCAGCATTGAAGGCCAAAGTGGAGGACACTCCCATCGAAGACCGCGAGGTTATCTTCAACCAGATCGACAAGCTCGAAAAGGAAGTGCTCGAACGCTACGAAGTTGCACTCAACGAGGCCCTGCCGGACGCGTTCGCCATCGTCAAGGATACAGCACGCCGCTTTGCCGAAAACGAAGAGATCGTAGTGACCGCCAACGACTTCGACCGTGAACTGGCCGCCCGCCACGACTTCGTGCGCATCGAAGGCGACAAGGCTATCTACCAAAACCACTGGGTGGCCGGCGGAAACGACCTTAAATGGAACATGGTCCACTACGACGTCCAGCTCTTCGGCGGCGTGGTCCTCCACCAGGGAAAGATCGCCGAGATGGCCACCGGTGAAGGAAAGACCCTCGTCGCCACGCTCCCCGTGTTCCTCAATGCACTTACCGGCAACGGAGTCCACGTCGTCACAGTCAACGACTACCTAGCTAAACGCGACTCCGAGTGGATGGGACCGCTCTACATGTTCCACGGCCTCAGTGTCGACTGCATCGACAAGCACCAGCCTAACTCCGAAGCCCGACGCCGTGCCTACCAGGCCGACATCACGTTCGGCACGAACAACGAGTTCGGCTTCGATTACTTGCGCGACAACATGGCGATGAGTCCCCGCGACCTCGTACAGCGCAGCCACAACTACGCCATCGTCGACGAGGTCGACTCCGTGCTCATCGACGACGCCCGTACGCCACTTATCATTTCCGGCCCCGTTCCCAAAGGCGATGACCAGCTCTTCGAACAATACCAGCCCCTTGTCGAACGCCTTTACGAGACACAACGCAAACTCGCCACGCAGTATCTCGCCACAGCCAAACAACTCATCGCCAGCGAAGACAAGAAACAGCAGGAAGAAGGCTTCCTTGCCCTCTTCCGAAGCCACAAGGCGCTGCCGAAGAACAGGCCGCTCATCAAATATCTCTCCGAACACGGCATCAAGGCCGGTATGCTCAAAACCGAAGAGATATACATGGAGAACAACAACAAACGGATGCCAGAGGCTGTCGAACCGCTCTATTTCGTGGTCGACGAGAAGCTGAACTCCGTCGACCTGACCGACAAGGGCAACGAATGGCTCGCAAAGACGGTGAACGACCCGACGCTTTTCGTCCTGCCCGACATCA
>HF989230.1:15021-34363 GCA_000431275.1 Prevotella sp. CAG:755
CATCACGTCTGAAATATCGATGCTCGAGGCCGACAAGTCGCTCACCGACGACGAGCGCCTCGCCAAGAAAGACTCCCTCCTGGCCGATTACGCCGTCAAGAGCGAACGCGTCCACACCATCCTGCAACTGCTCAAAGCATACACCATGTTCAACAAAGACGAGGAGTATGTCGTGATGGACGGACAGGTCAAAATCGTTGACGAGCAGACAGGCCGCATCATGGAAGGCCGCCGGTGGAGCGACGGCCTGCACCAAGCTGTCGAAGCCAAGGAGCACGTGAAAATCGAGGCAGCCACCCAGACATTTGCCACGATTACGCTGCAAAACTACTTCCGTATGTATCACAAGCTGTCAGGCATGACCGGTACGGCCGTCACCGAGGCTGGCGAGTTCTGGAACATCTACAAGCTCGACGTCGTCGAAATCCCGACAAACCGCCCCGTCATCCGCAAAGACCTCAACGACCGCGTGTACAAGACGAAGCGTGAGAAGTACGCCGCCGTCATCGACGAAATCGTCAAGATGCGCAACGAAGGCCGCCCCGTGCTTGTCGGTACGACGAGCGTCGACGTCTCCGAGTTGCTCAGCCGTATGCTGCAACTACGCCACATCCCGCACAATGTGCTCAACGCCAAGCTCCACCAGAAGGAAGCCGACATCGTGGCACAGGCCGGACAGAGCACCCTCGGGAAAGTCATCATCGAAGACGCTGACGGCACAAAGCACGAAGAAGAGCGCCTGCTCGGCGCCGTGACCATAGCGACCAACATGGCCGGACGTGGTACGGACATCAAGCTCAGCGAAGAAGTGCGCAATGCCGGCGGTCTGGCCATCATCGGCACCGAACGCCACGAGAGCCGCCGCGTCGACCGCCAGCTCCGCGGCCGCGCCGGACGCCAGGGCGACCCGGGCTCATCCGTTTTCTTCGTCTCGCTCGAAGACAACCTCATGCGCCTGTTCGCCACGGAACGCATCGCCCACATCATGGACAAGCTGGGCTTCAAAGAGGGCGAGATGATCGAATCGCCGATGATTAATTCGAGCATCGAGCGGGCGCAGAAGAAAGTGGAAGAAAACAACTTCGGCATCCGTAAGCGCCTGCTCGAATATGACGACGTCATGAACAAACAGCGTACCGTCATCTACGAGAAACGCCGCCACGCCCTCATGGGCGAGCGCATCGGCATGGACATCACCAACATGATTTGGGACCGCGTCGTCAACATCATTGAGAACAACGATTACGACGGCTGCCGCGACCAGTTCCTCGAAGTGATGGCCATGGAGGTGCCTTTCAGCGAGTCTGACTTCAACGCGAAACGCCGCGAGGACCTCTTCGAGAGCTCCTTCCAAGCCGCGATGGCCAACTTCAAGCGCAAGATCGACCGCCTCAGCGAGGTGGCCTCGCCGGTGATTAAGAACGTCTACGAGAACCAAGCCGCGATGTACGAAAACATCCTCGTGCCCATCACGGACGGCAAGTTGGTCTACAACATCCGCTGCAACCTCAAAGAAGCCTACGAGAGCGAGTGTAAGGTTGTCGTCCGCGAGTTCGAGAAAGCCATCCTGCTTCACAACATCGACGACGCCTGGAAAGAAAACCTGCGTGAGCTTGACGAATTGAAGAAGTCGGTACAGAATGCCAGCTACGAGCAAAAAGACCCGCTGCTTGTGTTCAAACTCGAAAGCGTGACGCTCTTCGACAACATGGTGAACAAGATCAACAACACGTCAGTCGGCACGCTGATGCGCGGACAAATCCCTGTACAGACGCCCGAAGAAGTGCGCGAAGCTGCACCCGAGCCCCAGCACAAGCAGCCCAAGTACACCGAAAGTCATGAAGACCTGAGCGACGGCGGTGCCGCAGAAGCCGCACAGCGCGACACGCGCGAACGCCGCCAGGAACCTATTGTCAAAGAGAAGACTCCGGGCCGCAACGACCCCTGCCCGTGCGGCAGTGGCAAGAAATTCAAGAACTGCCATGGCAAGGGCCTCGTCTGACACCCGCCCTGCCGTCCACATGAAACCCTGAAAACGGGCCCCGCTGTTCGCTGAGTGCGAGCGGCGGGGCCCGCTTACTTTATTCCACGGATTTATCCGGCAGAGCCGTTCCGACCGTCCTTATGTTCGAACTGACAGTCTTCCGCCCGGACGCATAGAATCCCGCGGCTGGCACAAGAAAAGGCGGCTGTCCCTGTACGGGAACAGCCGCCTTTCTGTTTTGCTTTTCTGTTTAGAACAATTTGTTGGGATAAACGCCGTCCTCGACGAGTTTCTTGAACTTCTCAACAACAGCCGGACGGTCTTCGGGATAAGTCACGCCGAACCACTTGCTCTCAGTGTCGAGCACCTCACACGTGGCCGTGCCATCGGTGATGAGTTTGTCGACCATCAAGGGAATGAAGAACTCGCTCTTCAAGTTCGTCATGTTTTTCGGATCGCTCAGGAACGTCTTGAAGAATTCCTTGCTGTATGCGAAATAATCCGGCGTAAAGCCCCAAAAGTTCATCGACACTGGTGTCGTGTCGGGAATGGCCACCCACTCTTCGTTGTCGTCAAGGTATTTCACCACGCCGTCGAAGCGCTGGATCTTGGTACGTTCTACGACCGAGGTCAAATAACCTTTCTCATTCTTCTCGCAGATGCCGCGCGAAACGGTGCCGCTTTCCGAGAGCGTATTGCCCACGCGAAAGCCCACCATGGCGTAGGTGTTCTTCGCGCCTTCCGGCAGTTCGCTCAGGAACTTGCCCATCACGCGGAAAGCGTCGCGATCATAGAAGTCGTCGCAGTTGATGACGGCAAAGGGTTCGTGGATGACGTTCTCCCCCATCATCACGGCATGGTTGGTGCCCCAAGGCTTCGTGCGGCCTTCCGGACAGGTGAAACCCTCGGGCAGGGCGTCAAGAGCCTGGAACACCAGTTCGCAAGGGATGTGGCCCTCGTACTTGCTGAGCACCTTCTCGCGGAAATCCTGTTCGAAGTCCTTGCGGATGACAAAGACCAGCTTGCCGAACCCGGCGTGGATGGCGTCATAGATGGAGTAGTCCATGATTGTCTCGCCATTGGGGCCCAGACCGTCTAACTGTTTCAGGCCACCGTAACGGCTGCCCATACCGGCAGCCAGCAGGAAAAGTGTAGGTTTCATAGCGATATGTATATTAAATGAGTTCATTCCTGATTTTCAAGGAGCGACTGCGCGATCTGCGCTTCGAGTTCGTCGCATAGCTCGGGGTTGTCGGCCAGCATTTTCTTGACAGCGTCGCGGCCTTGTCCCAGCCGGGCATCACCATAACTGTACCACGAGCCGCTCTTCTTGATGAGGTTCAGCTCGACACCGAGGTCGACAATCTCGCCGACATGTGAGATGCCCTCGCCAAAGGTGATTTCGAACTCTGCCTTGCGGAAAGGTGGCGCCACCTTGTTCTTGACGACCTTGACACGCACGAGGTTGCCGATGGGGGTGTCGCCGTCTTTGATGGTCGTCACCTTCCGGATGTCGAGGCGCACGCTGGCATAAAATTTCAGGGCATTGCCGCCCGTGGTCGTCTCCGGGTTGCCGAAGACTATGCCGATCTTCTCGCGCAGCTGGTTGATGAAGATGCACGTGGTGTTCGTCTTGCTGATGGTCGAGGTGAGCTTGCGCAGAGCCTGGCTCATCAGGCGGGCTTGGAGGCCGACTTTGTTGTCGCCCATGTCACCTTCGATTTCGGCTTTCGGCGTGAGGGCTGCCACGGAGTCGACAACGATGATGTCGATGGCCGACGAGCGGATGAGCTGGTCGGCGATTTCGAGGGCTTGCTCGCCGTTATCTGGCTGCGAAATGAGCAGGTTGTTCACGTCTACGCCCAATTTGGCGGCATAAAAGCGGTCGAACGCGTGTTCGGCGTCGATAAAGGCGGCCACGCCACCGTCTTTCTGCGCCTCAGCGATGGCGTGGAGCGCAAGGGTGGTCTTTCCGGAACTCTCGGGACCATAGATCTCGATGATGCGGCCCTTCGGGTATCCGCCCACGCCGAGCGCGGCGTTCAGGGCGATGCTCCCCGTGGGGATGACCTCTACGTTCTCGACATGCTCGTCGCCGAGTTTCATGATGGAGCCCTTGCCGAAGTCCTTTTCGATTTTGGCCATTGCGGCTTGCAGGGCTTTGAGTTTCTCGTTATTGGGTTCTGTTGCCATAAATAGGGTTACGTATTGGGATTACGCACCGAGGCCGAGCAGCTGCTCGCCATGCGTTTTTGTCTTAATCTCTTTCGGGCCGAGGATGCGTTCGACGCGTCCGTCGGGAGCTATGATGAACGTGGTCCGGACCGTGCCCATATAGGTGCGCCCGCACATCTTCTTTTCAGCCCATACGCCGAACGCCTCGACAAGTTTTTTGTCCGTGTCGGCCACAAGCCGGAAGGGAAGTGCGTGCTTGGCGCTGAACCGCTGGTGCGATGCGGCGCTGTCCACACTCACTCCGACGACCTCATAGCCGGCGGCGCGGAGCTCGTCGTAGTGGTCGCGGAGGCTGCAAGCCTCTGCCGTACATCCCGGGGTGTTGTCCTTGGGATAGAAGTAGAGCACCAGCCTGCGTCCGGCGTAGTCGGCAAGGCGCACCTCACGGCCTTCGGCGTCAAGGCCGAGCACCTCGGGAACTTTGTCTCCTGTTTCCATTGTCCTGGTTTTGCGGTGAATCAGTACTCAAACTCCAAGTCGCCGTCGTGGATCTCGTGCCAAGGCAGTCCCTGCTTGTTCAGTTCGTCCATGAAGGGGTCGGGATCGAACTCCTCTACGTTCCACACGCCCGGACGCTTCCACTGTCCGAGCATGAAGAGGCGCGCGCCGATCGTGGCGGGCACTCCGGTGGTGTAGCTGACGCCCTGCATGCCCGTTTCCTCATAGGCGGCGCGGTGAGAGCAGTTGTTGTAGACGTAGTAGGTGTGTTCCTTGCCGTCTTTGAGGCCACGGATGCGACAGCCGATGCTGGTCTCTCCGTCATAGTTCTCTCCGAGGTCCTGGGGATTGGGCAGGACGGCTTTGAGGAACTGCAAGGGGACAATCTCCATGCCGTTGTAATTGATGGGCTTGATGCTGGCCATGCCGATGTTCTGGATGACGCGCAGGTGAGTGAGGTACTCCTGTCCGAAAGTCATCCAGAAACGTGCGCGGCGGATGGAGGGATAATTCTTGACGAGGCTCTCGATTTCCTCGTGGTGGAGCAGGTAGCTCTCGCGCGGCCCGATATTCGGGTAAGTGAGCGGGCGATGGATTTCGAGCGGTTCGGTCTCCACCCACTTGCCGTCCTGCCAATAAAGTCCCTTCTGCGTAATCTCGCGGATGTTTATCTCGGGGTTGAAGTTCGTGGCGAAAGCCTTGTGGTGGTCACCGGCGTTGCAGTCGACGATGTCGAGATACTGGATTTCGTCGAAGTGGTGCTTGGCGGCGTAGGCGGTGAAGATGCTCGTCACTCCGGGGTCGAAGCCGCAGCCGAGGATGGCCGTCAGTCCGGCCTGCTCGAAACGCTCGCGGTAGGCCCACTGCCAGCTGTACTCAAAATGCGCCTCGTCTTTGGGCTCGTAGTTCGCCGTGTCGAGGTAGCTCACACCGGTGCGCAGGCAGGCCTCCATGATGGTGAGATCCTGATACGGGAGAGCCAGGTTCATCACGAGGTCGGGGCGGTAGCTCTCAAAGAGTCTGACAAGCTGGTCGACGTCGTCGGCGTCCACCTGTGCGGTCTGTATGGCAGGATTGCCGATGGCCTTGACTATGGCGTCGCACTTGGACTTCGTGCGGCTGGCTATCATGATGTCCGTAAATACGTCTGCGTTCTGAGCCACTTTATGGGCAGCCACGGTGGCTACGCCGCCGGCGCCGATGATTAAGACTTTTCCCATTTTTATTCTTTGTCTGTTTAGGTAATCGATTATACCGCAAAGATACGCAAAGGCGAGCGACAAAGCAAGGGAAAACCTGCTTTCTTCTTTGCCCGTCCGAGCCGCATCCTATGTTCGCAAGGCAAAGATAGCGAAAGGCAAGTGCCGGAGCAAGAAAATGCCGTCTTTTTTCGCGCGGAAGCCGGGTTGCCATTCGTCTCCGGAGCGCTGGACTTGCGCTGGGGCGGGACGTGGGCGCGGTGGCGGCATCGCTTCCCATGCCCGCCGTGGTCCTACGTGCTGCCGCAGCTGCCGGCCATGAGACAACTGCACGGCCGGGAACGGCCTGGCTGAGAGTAAAAAACGGACGCAGCGACAGTCTTTCCTGTCGCTGCGTCCGTTTTCACGGGGCGCCGTCCCGTCCGGCGCCATCAGCCGGCGGCGGAACACGTAGGGCTCAACGGAGTTCGTCGGAGCGGATGCCGAGCGCGTTCATGAGCGAATAGCCCAGTATTTCCTGTGCAAATCCGCCTCCGGGCTGAGGCGACATGGCCAGAAGGGTCGTCTCTTTTCCTTGCGAAGCCGCCAAAGCATGGCGCACCTGCGCCCCATAGGCGTCCATGTCGGGCACGAGCACCAGACGCTTCACCGCCGGAGCGGCGAGCAGCGTCTCGAGCGACTGCACATAGAAGTCGGCCGTCGAGACGATGTCTTCGACCGCGAAGGAGTGGAGCGTGAACTCGCCAAGGTTGTCGCGGAACGCCTTGCCGTCGAGTTCGTCAGCATAGCGTGCCGGCACGAAGTTTTCGAAAGCCTCACGCTCCCGGCCGTGGAGGAAGAGGGCCTGCACCTCGTTCGGGCCGGGGCGCAGGCCGCCGTCGAGCACGGCGCAGTCGAGCCAGCGCGCCAGGTCGGCCGGCGGCACGCGGCGTTCGAGCATCCGCTCGAAATTGACAATCAGGTCGAAGGCCACGCGGTCCAGATAGTCGGCGTCGACGAGCACCACGGTCTCGCTCCACGCTGAGGGATTCGGTGTGTCCATAAGCCTCACCTCCATATGCTTACACCCATCTTGCTCCATACACCGCGCATGGCGCTGTACGGCACGACGGACAAGGGCTGACCGGCGGCGTAGGGCGCTATTTCGTAGGCTTCATACTGCACGCGCAGCCCGTCTTCGAGCAGGCCGGGCCCGTTCTTGGGGAGGGGGAACGACGTCCGGCTGACTTTCCCGTCCACCAACAGGCGTTCCTTCAAGGCCGCAAAGCCTTTCACACCAAAGAAGTCCTGCAAACCGTCGGTGACGAGGCCGCAAAACTTTGCCTTGCGCTTCGGCAGGATGATGTCGTCCCACGTCAGGCGGTGGCCGTCGGCTTTGACAAAGGTAGCATAAACGCGGGTCTGCACTCCGTGCGCTCCTCCGGCATAATTGTACGTCTCGGCCACAAAGGTGATGAAACGCCGCGTCTCGTAGACACGCTGCACGGAGAGGTCGAAAGCATAGTTGAACCGGCTGTCGGTTCCGTCGCGGCGGGACATCTTGGCGAGGTCAGTGATTTCCGCCTTTCCGCGCTTGACGTAAGCCTTGGCCATCCGCTCTGCCACTTCGCTGTCCGTCCCGGTCGTGTCGTCGAGGGTGAGCCCCGTCTGCCCGAAGAGCAGGCCCATCGCCCACGACCGCACCGGGGTGTAGAGGCGGCTGTCCTCGTCGGCCGGCAGTTGCACGTTCACGGTGAATTCAAGAGAATGTTTCTTTTTCACGATGGCCGTCTCGTGCTGCGTCACCGCCGTGAGCGCCACTGTGTCAGGCTCAGCGGCCCAAAGGCACTGCCCCGCGGCAAACGCCAGTCCGAGCATCAAAAATTTCAATGTTTTCATCCGAGTGGTTTCTGCTGTTTCTGAAATAACGGCTGCAAAGATAGTGCAAACGAGTGGAACGACAGGCAGCCAGCCGGGGGATTTTCGGCAATGCACATTGTCCGCAGGAGCGCCACCTGTGACGTCCGGAAGCGTGGCGGCGCCGTCCGGGCGATGGCAAACGCCACCGGTACATCGCCGGCCTGTATCCGTTTTTTTCGTAGTTTTGCAAGCGACACACCAACCGCCGACCGACATGAAAGACTTTGCCGCCATCGATTTCGAGACTGCCAACCGCGAGCCCAGCAGCGTGTGCAGCGTGGGCGTTGTCGTGATGCGCCGGGGCGAAGTGGCCGACCGCATCTACCGCCTCATCCGCCCCCTGCCCGAATACTACGCCCCTATCAACACACAGGTGCACGGCCTCACCTTGCAGGACACGCAGGAGGCGCCGCCCTTCCCCGAAGTGTGGCGCGACATTGCACCGCGCATCAAGGGCCTGACGCTGGTGGCCCACAACAGCCCGTTCGACGAGGGATGCCTGCGCGCCGTATTCGCGGCCTACGGGCTCCCCTATCCCGGCTACACGTTCCGCTGCACCTGCCGCGCCTCGCGGCGACTCTTCGGCCGCTCGCTGCCCAACCACCGGCTCGACACCGTGGCCGCCCGCTGCGGCTTCGACCTCACGCAGCACCATCACGCCCTTGCCGACGCCGAGGCGTGCGCCCACATCGCCCGGCTCATCATCCCCGACCCGCTCACATGACACCCGGAGCAGGCATAAAAAAAAGACGCCGCCTTTTCACAAAGACCGCGTCTCTCTTACTAACACCTATTATGAAAAAAATTACGTTGCTATATCCTTTCGGAATGCGGTGCGAAGATACAAAAATCCTCACCTGGCATCTTATAAAATCCTCCATATAATCTAAAAAAAGCCGAAAAGGACGAGAAAACGCCCGCTTGGCCCCTGCGGGAAGCAGCCGGAGACACCGCGCCGGGGCCGCCGCGACCCGGGAAGCGCGACGGCTGGCAGGATTTACAATCCGGCTGACAGGAAGGGCGCGACGGCTGACAGGATTTCCAGCCGCAGCACCATGGACGCACACGGCCGGCCCGCGCCATGTGATCCGGCCTACGGACAAAAACGACCGCGCCGCCGTCGCGGGCTCTGGGGCTCGCGGCAGCGGCACGGAACATGGGGAAAGATCGGTCACTCGTTTTTGAAAACCAGATGGTCTCCCTCGACGCCTACCTCGATAGGCCGCGTACGGTCGACGGTGCCGGCGAGGAGCGTCCGGCTCAGGTCGTTGAGCAGGAGGCGCTGCAAGGCACGTTTCACAGGACGGGCGCCGAACTCGGGGTCGAACCCGGCCTGGGCCACAAGGCGGATGGCGTCGTCGCCCACGTGGAGCGTGACGTCCTGCGAGGCCAGCCGGCGCACGATGCCGTCGACCTGCAAGCGCACGATCTGCTCAATCTGGTCGCGGCGCAGGGGTTCGAACATGATGATGTCGTCGATACGGTTCAGGAACTCCGGCCGGATGTTTTTCTTCAACATGTCGAGCACGCCCTGCTTCGTCTCCTCGACAAGGCGCTCCCGCTGGTCGGCGGGCTGCTGCTTCATCTTCTCGAATTGGCTCTGGATGAACTGGCTGCCCATGTTGCTGGTCATGATGATGATGGTGTTCTTGAAATTCACCACCCTGCCCTTGTTGTCCGTCAGCCGTCCGTCATCAAGCACTTGCAGCAAGATGTTGAACACGTCGGGATGCGCTTTCTCGATCTCATCGAATAGGACGACGCTGTACGGCTTGCGGCGCACGGCCTCGGTGAGCTGCCCGCCCTCTTCGTAGCCCACATAGCCCGGAGGAGCACCGACAAGACGCGAGACGCTGAACTTCTCCTGATACTCGCTCATGTCAATACGCGTCATGAGATTCTCGTCGTTGAAGAGGTACTCGGCGAGCGCCTTAGCCAGCTCTGTCTTCCCGACACCTGTCGTGCCGAGGAAGATGAACGAACCGATAGGCCGCTTCGGGTCTTGCAGGCCCGCGCGGCTGCGGCGGACGGCGTCGGCGACAGCCTGGATGGCCTCGTCCTGACCGACTACGCGCTTGTGGAGCTCGGCTTCAAGATGAAGCAGCTTTTCGCGCTCGCTTTGCAGCATACGGCTGACGGGGATGCCCGTCCACCGGCTCACGACGTCCGCTATGTCGTCGGCCGTCACTTCCTCCTTCACGAGAGCCTGGCCGCCCTGGCGTTCACGCAGTTGTTGCTGCACGCTCCCGATTTCGTCTTCGAGGGCTTTTATCTGGCCGTAGCGGATTTCGGCCACCCGCCCGTAGTTTCCTTCGCGCTCGGCACGTTCGGCCTCAAACTTCAGCTGTTCGATCTGCTGCTTGTTCTGCTGTATCTTGGCCAGCAGCTGGCGTTCGCCGTCCCAGCGGGCGCGAAGGTCGTGTTCCTGCTCCGAGAGTTCGGATATCTCCTTGTTCAACTGGGCGAGCTTGGGCTCGTCGTTCTCGCGGCGGATGGCCTCACGCTCGATTTCGAGCTGTTTGAGTTTCCGGCTGATCTCGTCGAGTTCCTCGGGCTGCGAATCGCGCTCCATGCGCAGGCGTGCGGCGGCCTCGTCCATCAGGTCGATGGCCTTGTCCGGCAGGAAACGCTCGGTGATGTAGCGCGACGACAGGCGCACGGCCGCGATGATGGCGTCGTCCTGGATGCGCACCTTATGGTGGTTCTCGTAGCGTTCCTTCAAGCCACGGAGGATCGAGATGCTGTCCTCCTCGCTCGGCTCGTCGACCATGACGGTCTGGAAACGGCGTTCGAGGGCCTTGTCTTTCTCGAAGTATTTCTGATACTCCTCCAAGGTCGTCGCACCGATGCTGCGGAGCTCGCCACGGGCCAAGGCGGGTTTAAGGATATTGGCGGCGTCCATGGCGCCCTCCCCTTTGCCCGCACCGACCAAGGTGTGGATCTCGTCGATGAAGAGGATGATGCCACCCTCGGAGCGGGTCACTTCGTTCACGACGCTTTTCAGGCGCTCTTCGAACTCTCCCTTATACTTCGCACCGGCCACGAGGGCGCCCATGTCGAGGGAGTAGAGTTTCTTGTCTTTGAGGTTCTCGGGCACGTCGCCGCGCACGATGCGCTCGGCCAGTCCCTCGACGATGGCTGTCTTACCGGTACCCGGTTCGCCGATAAGGATGGGGTTATTCTTCGTACGGCGGCTCAGGATTTGCAGCACGCGTCGGATTTCCTCGTCCCTGCCGATGACGGGGTCGAGCTTGCCCTCGCGGGCTTCCTCTACGAGGTTGCGGGCGTACTTACTGAGCGCCTGGTAGGTTTCCTCGCTCGAGGCGGAGCTGACCTTGGCGCCGCCGCGCAGTTCCTTGATGGCCGCGCGCAGGGCCTGTTCCGTCACGCCGGCGTCTTTCAGCATCGTGGCGGCCGTGCTTTTCGTCAGCAGCAGGCCGAGCAGCAGGGCTTCCAGACCCACATACTCGTCGCCGTCGGCACGCGCCACGTCCGAGGCTTTCTGCAAGGCGTCGTTCGCCTCGCGGCTGAGATAAGGTTCGCCGCCCCCGCTGACACGCGGGAGGCTCTTTATCTGGCTGTCGACGGCCTGAGCGAGCAGGCGCTCGTTGACATCCAGCTTCCCGAACAGGAAGTTCGTCACATTCTCGCCCACCGTCATCACACCTTTGAGCAGATGCACGGGCTCGATGGACTGCTGGCCGGCTGCCGAAGCGCGGTTGATGGCTTCGCGCACGGCCTCTTGTGCTTTGATAGTGAAGTTGTCAAATGTCATAAGTTCAATTATTTATTGTTTCGCCCTTAGTTAGGCAAACAACTTGCCACAACAGGAAAACTGACAAAGTGGCACGAATCGGGACACCGTCTGCCACACCGCCCCGACGCGCCGGCACGAAGAACGGCCGGACGACAGGAACGACGGTCAGGGCGACAGGTTTTTCTAATCCGCCGACAGGTTTTCGCATCAGGGCGACAGGAACGGCCGGCGCAGCCTCCTCTTGCGGCACACCGACAAGGCCGGGAACCGGACAGACGGCCCACCTCGGCAAAAAATACGGCACAGACGTCCCGGAGGCGTTTGGCCGTTCGTGAAAGGAACCGTAATTTTGCACCGGCTAAGAAAGAATCTGCCTCCTCATCGGAGGGCCCGCATAGCTCAGCCACTATGGGCCGGATAAGATGAATGGTGAAAACCGTTTGTCTGTCCGGCCCTTCGCATGTTACATCCTGACGCACAAAAAACGAGAACAAAATGACAACACGAACGACACACGAAATGGACCTGACCCAAGGAAAAGTGCCCAGCGTGCTCCTCCGCTTTGCCCTACCATTCCTGCTGGCCAACGTGCTGCAAGCCCTCTACGGAGGGGCAGACCTCTTCGTGGTGGGGCAGTTCGACGATGCCGTCAGCGTGGCCGGCGTGGCCATAGGCAGCCAAGTGATGCAGACCGTCACGGGCATCATCACAGGCCTGACGACGGGCACCACGGTGCTCATTGCCATCGGCACGGGCGCCCGCGACAAGAGGCAGGTGGCCCTGACCATAGGGACGGCCACGTGGATCTTCGCCCTGATGGCCGTAGTGCTGACCACAGTCATGGCGCTGGGGCACACGCCACTTGCCCTGCTGATGCAGACACCGCCCGAAGCCCTGCGCGACACGGAACACTACCTGCTTGTCTGCTCGCTGGGCATCCCGTTCATTATGGGCTACAACGTGGTCTGCGGCATCCTGCGCGGTCTCGGCGACTCGCGCACGCCGCTCTACTTCGTGGCGCTGGCCTGCGTGGCGAACATCGTGCTCGACTTCGTCCTTGTCGGCGGACTGGGACTGCGCGCCATGGGCGCCGCCATCGCCACGGTGCTCTCACAGGCCGCCAGCTTTCTCACGGCGCTGTGGTTCCTCCACCGCAGGGGAATGGGCGTCCCCTTCACGCGGCACGACGTCCGCCCGGCCGGCCGCCTGACGCGGCGGATGCTCACGCTGGGCATGCCGCTGGCCCTGCAAGACGCGCTCGTCAACATTTCGTTCCTGCTCATTACGGTCATCGCCAATCAGATGGGCGTCTTGGCCTCGGCCGCCGTCGGCGTGGTCGAAAAGGTCATTGTCTTCGCCATGCTTCCCCCGATGGCCATCGCCTCGGCCGTAGCCACCATGACGGCGCAGAACTATGGCGCCGGCCTTGTCCTCCGGATGAAACAGTGCCTCAGGGCCGGCATCGCCATGGGGCTGGCCTTCGGCGTGGCGTTCTGCCTCTACGCCCAGTTCCTGCCCGAGACACTGACAGGCATCTTCACTCACGATGCGGCCGTCGTTGGCATGGCGGCCGACTACCTGCGCAGTTACAGTTTCGATTGCATCGCCGTGGCGTTCGTCTTCTGCTTCAACGCATATTTCAGCGGACAGGGCAACTCATGGTTCCCCATGACACACAGCCTGATAGCCACCTTCGCGTGCCGCATTCCGCTGGCCTTCTGGTTCAGCCGCCTCTGGCCGGCCACGCTCCTGCCGATGGGTTTCGCCTCGCCCCTGGCCACGGTGGTGTCCATGCTGCTGTGTTTCTGGTTCGTCGGACACAGCGACCGCCGGCTGGCGGCCCAGTTCGCCAGCCGCAAGGCATGAAAAAGCCGCCCGGCACCTCGCGGCGCCGGACGGCTGGGCAATCGTGAAAAAAAGAACATCAAAGCAGTTCGAACTTCTCGCGCAAACGGCTGAAATAGCGCCGCGAAGCATAAAGTTCGAGGTTGTCGAACGGCGGGACCATGCGCAGGCGCAGGGTGGCATTCTCGACCGCAGCGAGATAAGACACGTTGATGATGCAGCAGGAACTGATGCGCGTGAGCAAGTCGTGAAAACCCAGGAGGTCCTCCGCCTTCGTGCATTGGTGCAGGCGGTGGCTCGACCCGTCGGTCAGGGTGATATGCCAAGCGCGGGTGGCCTTGTCGTAACGCATGAGAAGCACGTCGTCCACAGTCAGGAGCAGCAACTCACGCACCGTCTGCACGGCCACCTTGGGCTTCGGCGACACCAGACCGGTGAGATGGCAGCCCCCACAAGGGCGTTCGAAACACTCCTGACAGAGGCGCTGCACGATGCCACGCAGCTCGTCCATCTTGTAGGGCTTCAAAAGAAAATCGAAAGCCGAACGGCGCAAGGCGTCGAGCATGTAGTGGCTGAAAGCGCTGTAAAACACGACACGGACAGGGAACGAGAGGCCACGCTGAATGATGTCGAGAAAGTCGAGGCCGTTCCTGCCGGGCATCTCGATGTCGAGGAAAATGACATCGGGCTGGATTTCAAGCATAGAAAGTGAGACGTCGCTACTCGACGTATAGGTATGCACTTTTCCTACTTCGGGCAGGGTTTTCAGGTCATCGGCCAGTTGTTTCAGGGCGGCGGGTTCATCGTCGACGATAAAGACTGTAAGTCTGCGTCCGTCATTTGTGTTTTCTTTCATTTCGATTATGATTTTCGCACGTAAAGATACGAAAACACGCATTACGTCCCACGTTTTTCTCACAGAAATGCACCTCACTGGATGCTTTTCATGCTTAACTGGAACTTTTCTGCATTCAAATGGAAAAACGGCTATTCCTCGTCGCCGGCCGGGAAGTGGTAGCCGACGGGCACGAAGAACTCCACGACCGTCCCCCGCGACGGCGGTTGCTGACTGCGTATTTCGAAACGCAGCGGGCGGCTGTTGCGCCTGTTGAGCAGATCGATGGTCTGCGAGAGCACGCGCAGCCCGGTGCCTGTGCTGCGGTCGTCGGCATGGTCGCCGCCGGGGCGGAAGCCCTCGCCGTTGTCGGTCACGGTGAGCCGGACGCCCTCGCCGGTGAAACGGACTTCGACGTCGATGACCGACGACGCGTCGGGATGGGTAAAGGCGTGCTTCAAAGCGTTCTCCACAGGGATTTGCAGGCACATGGCCGGCACGCGGACATCGGTGGGCACGTTCTCTGCCACCGACCACCGCACTGCCGGGTATGGCCCGGAACTGAGCTGGCGCAACTCGACATAGCGCTTGACGAGGTTTATTTCCTCGTCGATGCGCACAGAAGTACGCCCTGAGGCGAGCAGATTGCCCCTCAACACGTCGATGAGCAGCTCGAGCGGCCCGGTCAGCTCGGGATAGGCTCTGAAACGTGGCAGCGCAGCGCCCAACACATTAAATATATAGTGTGGCGACATGCGGTTGCGCGCCACGTCCATCCGCAGCCGTGTCATGCGGTCGAGCTGGCGGCGGTAGCGCCGTTCGTTGCGCCGACGCTGGTTGACAACCACTGCGACAGCCGCAAGCGTCAAGGCGACCAGCAGGACAACCGCAGCGACGATATAGGTCCGCTGGCGCGACGTCTTGGCGGCGTAGTCGGACAGGGCGATGCGCTGGCGCAGAAGGGTGGTGTCTTGGGCATAACGGAACGTGAACTCGGCGACGTTGTTCACCGCCTGGCGGTTGCGGAGCGTGTCGGCGTAGTCGCGGGCACGTTGCTGGTACCGGTAGGCCGTCCGGTAGTCGCCCTGCTGTTCGGCATAGCGCTGCAAGCGCGAATAGTGGAGTTCGAGGTAGCGCACGGCCAGCTGGCTGGTGTCGAAAGGCTGGGCGAGCAGCCGGCCGGCGTCAGCCGTGCGCCCTTCGGCCAAGGCGAGGTCCGCCGCCAGGCTGCTTACGTAAAAGCGCACCGATGGATCTGTGTCGGGATGCTGGCGTACGAATTGTTCGCAACGGCTGATATAATGCCGGGCCTCGGCTTTGTTTCCGAGCAGCAGGAGCACCTCGCCGAGGTTCACTTCTGCCTGGGTCAGGAAAAGGGGATTGCCCAAGGATTCGGCGACACGGTGCCCTTGGCGGAAAGCGGAAAGGGCCTCCGGATAGCGTTTCTCATAATAGAAGCAGTTGCCCAACGACAAATAGTAGTGGAACACCTCATACTGCGTCACCGAAGGGAGCAGCGGGCGGGCTTTCGAGAAATAGCGGTGGGCCTCCTTGAAGTTCTCCAACTCAGTGTAGACCTGCCCCAAGCCGGCATAGATGGGAAAATAGTCAGATTCGGAATCGAGGGAGTCGGCCACGAAAAGGGCGCGGCGGTAGAATTCGGCGGCACGGGGGACACGCCCCGCCCAAAACTGCGCGTCGGCCATATTGATGCAGACACTGATGAGCTCACGACGGTCGCTGCTACGGCTGATGGCGGCATAGGCGCGGGCATAGTCGGCACAGGCCGAATCATACTGGCTCCGGATAGCGTCCATGACGCCGCGATGGTTCCACAGCTGGCCTTCGAGGGCGGCGGCATCGGGATTGCGACCACACCACGACAGGACGGCGCGATGGCTGCGGGCGACTGACTCGCTGTCGCCGCCGAGATTGTGGATCACGGCACGGAAGAGCTCAAGCCGGTAATAGGCCGTGCTGTCGGCGACGGTGCGCTGCATGGCGGCCATGAGTGAGTCTGTACGCGCGGGGGCAGCATAAATGCTGTCCATGTGGCGACGAAGGAACGAATCGACCCTCACGGCGTCGGCAGACGGGGCCACGGGCTTACGGCCACACCCTACGGCCAACAGGCACAACGCGGCAAAAACAGTTGTCAGGTTCTGCAAAACTTTCATTTCGTATGAGATAGGATGCCGCCGCCGGGTCCGCTCCACCCCTCTGACGGAAAGACATTCTTCCATGGCGACGAACAAAGTTAAAACAAATCCGCCGAACCGCAAGCAGCAGGGGTGTTTTTTTCGGACGCGCCCTGCGTTTTTCCGTCCGGCGGCTTATAAACAACCGGCGCAGGGCTAACGGATAGCCCTGCGCCGGTACGGTTTGTATGGCGCTTGTTTATTTCAAGCGGGCAACTGCCTCGCGGATGCGACGGAGTGCCTCGACGATGTTTTCGTCACTCGTGGCATAGCTCATGCGGAAGCAGTCGGGCGAACCGAAGGCATCGCCGCCCACGGTGGCCACGTGGGCCACTTCGAGAAGGAACATGGCGAAGTCCGTGCTGTTCTTGATGACACGGTCGCCGTCGGCCTTTCCGAAGTAGTAGCTGCACTTCGGGAAAAGGTAGAAAGCGCCATGCGGCTCGTTGACTTCAAAGCCCGGAACTTCCTTGGCAAGACGCACGATCAGGTCTTTGCGGCGCTCGAAAGCCTTGCGCATCTCTTCGACACAGGTCTGGTCGCCGGCGAACGCGGCTGTCGCAGCCATCTGGCTCACTGAGCAGGGGCCGCTGGTGTACTGTCCTTGAAGTTTGCTGCACGCCTTGGCAATCCATTCGGGCGAAGCGGTGAAACCGATGCGCCATCCCGTCATGGCGTAAGCCTTCGACACGCCGTTCACCACGACTGTCCGCTCTTTCATTCCGGGACATGCGGCGATCGAGGCGTGCTGGCCGATATAATTAATGTGCTCATAGATCTCGTCGCTCACGACGATGACGCGTTCATGACGGCGGAGCACCTCGGCCAACGCTTCGAGCTCGGCGGCACTGTATACAGCTCCGGTCGGGTTGCTCGGCGAACAGAGGATCAAGAGGCGCGTGCGGGGCGTGATGGCGGCTTCCAGCTGAGCCGGGGTTATCTTGAAGTCCTGCTCAATGCCGGCCTCGACAATCACGGGAGTGCCTTCGGCCAACAGGACCATCTGAGGGTAGCTCACCCAATAGGGAGCGGGGATGATGACCTCGTCGCCAGCATTCACGAGCGCCATGACTGTGTTGCACACACTCTGCTTGGCACCGTTCGAGCAGACGATCTGGGCCGGCGTGTAGTCCAACCCGTTCTCGCGCTTGAGCTTGTCGACGATGGCTTGGCGCAGCGCAGGATAGCCGGTGACGGGCGAATAGCGCGAATAGTTGTCGTCGATGGCCTTCTTGGCGGCCTCTTTGATGTGGTCGGGCGTATTGAAATCAGGCTCACCTACGGAAAGGTTGATGATGTCTATGCCTTGTGCTTTAAGCTCACCGCTCTTCTGCGACATCGCCAGTGTGGCGGACGGAGACAAGCGGTTCAAGCGTTCTGAAAGTTGGTTCATGTTATTTATGGCTTGAATTGTGATTTATTTGTTGTTCCCGAAGATGCGGAGCAGGTAGAGGAACAGATTGACAAAGTCGAGGTAGAGCGTCAGGCTGCCCATCAAGGCAAGCTTCATCGTCGCGTCGTTTACGCCGTCGCCGTATTGAAGCATCATGAACTTGATCTTCTGCGTGTCATAGGCCGTCAGACCTACAAAGACGAGCACGCCGATGTACGTGATGGCCCAGCTGAGTGCGGAACTGGCCACGAAAAGGTTGACGATAGTGGCGATGATCAGGCCGATAAGGGCCATGAAGAGGATGCGGCCTATGGGCGAAAGGTCGCGCTTGACGGCCATGCCGACAAGCGACATGACGGCGAACGTGCCCGCAGTGACAAAAAATGTGGTGGCTATCGACGTCATCGTGTAGACAACGAAGATGAGGGACAGCGTTACGCCGTTCAACACGGAATAAGCGATGAACATCAGCCCCGCCACGGGGAACGAGAGACGGTGTATGTTCGCGCTGAGCACCCATACGAGCGCCAGCTCGGCAATGACGAGCACCCACATCGTCGCGCTATTGCTGAAAACCGCGGACACGAGGCCGGGATTCGTGCCGACGTAAGCGGCAGTCAGGCCGGTGACGGCCAGGGCCAGGGTCATCCACACGTAGACCTTGCTCATCAGCGAGGCAAACGTCCGCGAGCGTTCGGCGGTCCAAACGGCGGCGGGATTAAAGACTTTTTCTCTTTCCATTTCCATAACTTTTGCGTTTGAAAGTTCTACTTGTTGAAGTGGAGCGTGTGCCCCATGCGATCCTTTTTCGTATGGAGGTAGCGCTCGTTATAGGGGTTTGGGGCGATTTCGATGGGCACGTTTTCCGTGATTTCCAGTCCGTAGGCTTCGAGGCCGACCCGCTTGACCGGATTGTTGGTCAGCAGTCTCATCTTTGTCACGTTGAGCAGGCGGAGGATCTGGGCGCCGACGCCATAGTCGCGCTCGTCGGGGTCGTAGCCGAGGTGGATGTTGGCGTCGACCGTATCGTAGCCTTCTTCTTGCAGCTTATAGGCTGCGATTTTGGCCATCAGCCCGATGCCGCGGCCTTCCTGGTTAAGATAGAGCACCACGCCTTTTCCCACTTTTTCGATAAGCTGCATGGACTTGTGGAGCTGGTCGCCGCAGTCGCAGCGCTGGCTGCCGAAGATGTCGCCCGTGACGCACGAGGAGTGCACGCGCACCAAGATGGGCTCGCCGGGCTGCCACGTGCCTTTGATGAGGGCTACGTGTTCCTTCCCGGTGCTTTTCTGGCGGAACGGGATGAGGCGGAAGTGTCCGTATTCGGTGGGCATGTCGACCTCCTCGCCCTGTTCGACAAGATTCTCGGTACGCAGACGATAAGCTATCAGGTCGCGGATGGAGATGATGTGCAGTCCGTGTTTTTCGGCGAAGACTTTCAGTTGGGGCAGGCGCGCCATCGTGCCGTCGTCGTTCAGGATTTCGATCAGGCAGGCCGCCGGGCGCAGTCCCGCCAGGCGGGCCAGGTCGACGGCAGCCTCCGTGTGGCCGGCGCGGGC
>HF989230.1:34372-40303 GCA_000431275.1 Prevotella sp. CAG:755
GCCTCCGTGTGGCCGGCGCGGGCCAGCACGCCTTTGTCCTGTGCGTAGAGAGGATTGATATGGCCGGGGCGGCCGAAAGTGGTGGGGACGCTGTCGGGGTCGGCGAGCGCCCGGATGGTGGCTGCGCGGTCGTGGCAGCTCACGCCGGTCGTGCACCCTTCGAGTTTGTCGACCGTGACCGTGAAGGGCGTGCCGAGCATGCTGGTGTTCTCCTGCACCTGATGGGGCAGGCCGAGACGGTTACAGGTGTCAATGGTGACGGGGGCGCAGAGCACGCCACGCCCGTAGGTCAGCATGAAGTTGACCTTTTCGGGCGTAACCAGTTCGGCCGCCGTGATGAGGTCGCCTTCGTTCTCGCGGTCCTCATCGTCCACGACGATGACCAGTTTGCCGTCTTTGAAGTCCTGTATGGCGGTTTCTATCGAAGCTAACTTAAAGGTTTCCATCGTTCTGTTGTTTCTCTTTATCGGTTAATTCGCTATCGCTGATGATATGTATGAGGTTGTCCGAAGACTTGACGATTTGTTTCAGGTCGCGCCCGAGGCGGAGGCGGAAGTGCCACATGCGCAGCCAGAGCACCAGCCCGACGGGCAGGAGGAGGCCCGCCGTGACGTTCCATGCCTTGTTGTGGAACGGCGAGGTATGCGCATTGGCATAGAGGATGGGCAGGTGGTTCAGTTCGGCCAGCACACGCGGGTTGCGGCTGTTCGAGAGTTCCTCGACGAGTGTTTCCATCTCTTCGTCGATGGCTTGCACGTCGCGGTCGGGCACGTAGCGGAAGAAGATGCGCACGTAGTTGGGCGCCATGAGCAGCTGTGCCTTTGCCAGGTAATCCGTGCAGGCCTGGCGCAGCTGGCCGAGGCGCCGGGGCATTGTGGCGTAGTCCGGGTCGTCGATGATGACTTCCTTGCGGAAGACGTGGCGGTGCGAGCGCAGCCCAAGCAGCTGGCGGAAGAACGAGACGTAGAGCTCAAAGTTGAAGACGACGGAGTCCTTGTTGGCCTTGTAGGTCAGGAAAGCGCCGATGGGCGAAAGGATCATCGTGCTGATCCACATGCCGTACCAGATGTTCCAGCTGCCGTCGCGCGCCAACTTCATGCCCGACGTGTTGAAAATATAGTAGAAGATGAAGATTACCACGGAGATGACGGTCGGCATTCCGAGTCCGCCCTTGCGGATGATGGCTCCCAAAGGCGCACCGACAAAGAAGAACATCACGCAAGCCAGCGAGAGCGTCATCTTCTGGTGCCACTCGATCCAGTGCGTCCGGACGTACCGGTCACCCTCGCCCGTGACGAGGCTTTTCCACTCCAATTCCGAGCGGAAACTCTGGACCGACGCCATGGCGCTGCGCCGGGCCATGACGAGGCGCTCGGGCGGCGTCTGGGCCACGATGGTGTCGAACGAGACGGTCGAACGCACAGCCCGTTGCATCACTTCCGTCGAATCGGCGTCGAAATAGCGGGGCGCGGTGAAATAGTCAGTCTGCGCCGCGGCGTAGTAGCTGCGCCCGACGCTGTCCATCTCCTGTTCGACGGAATCGATGTCGGCCACGATTTCATGCATGTCCTTGGCAGAGGCAAGGCCGTTCAAGGCGTTGGCGTCCATCAGGTTGAAATTGCTGTCAAACGCTATGAGCAGTTCCTTGTAATTGAACGTCTCGCGGTCGTAGGGCACCGACGCGGTCTGCAAGCCGGTGAACGACTGTCCTTGCAGGTTTTCAAACTGTTCGCCGCTCCACAGTTTGAGCTTCAGGTGCATACGGTCGGCGGTCACCTCCATCTTCCCGGAGTCGGCAAGAACGATCTGGGCCTTGTCGAAGCCTTGGTCGGTCTTGTAGATGATGAGCTGGTAGAGCATGCCCGTCTCGGCGTTCTTCCGCTGGACGTAAAGGTTCACGTCGGGCACACCGTTGTAGAACACGCCCTCGGGAATCTCGACGGCGGGCGACGTCTGCTTCATGCTGATGATGAGGGTACGCAAAAGGCGCTGGGCCTTCGGCGACGCGGTGTTCTGGAAGAAGAACGAGCCCACGCCGAACGCAACCACCACCACGAGAATGGGCCGCATGATGCGCACCAACGGCACGCCGGCGGCCTTCATGGCGAGGAGTTCGAGCCGTTCGCCCATGTTGCCGAAAGCAATGAGCGAGGCCAGCAAGACGGCCAGCGGCAACGACTGCGGAATGAGGGTCACGGCCATGTAGCCGAAGAACTTGGCCAGTATTTCTAACGAGAGCCCCTTGCCTATCAGCTCGTTCACATAGCGCCACGTGAACTGCATCATGAAGACAAAAAGACAAATGAAGAAAGAACCTGCAAAAACCAGTGCAAAGTTCTGCAAGATGTAAAGGTCAAGCCGTTTGATGATCCGTATCTTCATGCGTCCGTCGTCCGAGGGGATAATTTTCCGGGCAAAGATACGCAAAGGCTGGCGACGGGGCAAGGAAAAGCCCCGCTTTTCCGTCAGCACGGTCAAGCCACAGCCATTTTTCAAGGAACACGGATAGGCAAAGCCGGGCGGTGAGGCAAGATAACGCCGCTCCCTTTTTGATTCTCCCCGACCACTTCGTGCCTTCGTGAAACAAAGATAAAAAGGGCGGGCAGCGAAGCCAAATTCACCTTCAAGGCGTCCGTCATCCCTGAACAGCCCCGCCCAATCCGCCTGTGGCTTCGCCCTATCGGGCGACGGGCGTCATAAATGGCACCCCTACGTCTGGCGTTTTACAAATAACGACGTTGTAAAAGGTCAAAAGACCAGCAGAGCCATTTGTCCCGCCACGCTGAAAAACGCAGGACATTATACGTAGGGGCGCCACTCGTGACGCCCGCACGACGGAACGGAGTAACAATGACCACCGCACTGACCGAGCACACAGAAGCACTGACTGTTCGAACCACCGCACTGGCCGTTCGAACCACCGCACTGACTGTTCGAACCACCGCACTGACCAATCCGCTTGTGGTTTCGCCCTATCGGGCGACGGGCGTCATAAATGGCGCCCCTACGTCGTTATGCGGGATGCGCGGAAGCGCGGACGGAAAAGCCGGCTTTTCCTTGCCTCGTCGCCAGCCTTTGCGTATATTTGCAAGACTAACCGTTTTCACGTCCAAAACGTCAGGAATTTTGCCTATGCTGAAAAAATTACTACTCATCCTGCCTGCGTTGCTGATCACAGCGTCATGCAGCCACAAGAACCTGGCCGCACACCTTGTCGGGGCGGACCGCGACGAACACGGCTGCCGCGCCTCGGCGGGCTACACGTACAGCTACGCCCTGCACGACTGCATCCGCGTCTGGGACGTGGGCACGCGCCTCGAGCACGACGGCGAGTATGTCTTCGCCGTCTTCGCGACCGACTCGGTGTACTGCGAAATCTTCGGTCTCGACGACGAACGCCCCATCTGCCGCCGCAAGAAAGGCACCAACACATGGCGCTGCCGCCGCAAGGCCGACTGCGTCACGGTCGAAGGCGGACGCATCCGCTACGTCAGCGACGACGGCACGGCCTACGTGCAGATCGGCCGCTGAACGCTCCCTCAGCCGCGACGGGCGCGGAAGAAATCGCGCATCAGCGCCCCGCACTCGTCGGCCATCACGCCGGCCGTGACTTCGGTCTTGGGATGGAGCGCACCGGGCGCAAAGACCGTGAAGCCGCGCTTGGGATCGGCCGCCCCATAAACAAGGCGGCCCAGCTGCGACCAGCCGATGGCTCCGGCACACATGACGCAGGGCTCGACCGTAACGTAGAGCGTGCAGACGTCGAGGTATTTCCCGCCCAACGCGTCGGCGGCGGCTGTGATGGCCTGCATCTCGGCGTGCGCCGTCACGTCGTGCAGGGTTTCGGTCAGGTTGTGCGCCCGCGCGATGATGCGGCCGCGGCAGACCACGACCGCCCCGACGGGCACCTCGCCGGCCGCCGCGGCCTCGCGGGCCTGCTCCAAGGCTTTCGCCATATAATCTTTGTCGTCCATAGCGTGGTTTTTGAACAGGCAAAGGTAAGTTTTTTCTCTCATACCTCAGCCACAGACTGACGGCACACAGCCTTTTTTCGTACATTTGCAACAAGAAAACGACCCCGCAGACCATGGCGCAACACAACCTCCTCGGCCATAGCGGCGAAGAAACCGCCGCACGCTACCTGATGCGCGAAGGCTATACCCTGCACGAGCTCAACTGGCGCTGCGGCCACCTGGAAATCGACATCGTGGCCGAGTGGTATGGCGAAATCGTATTCGTCGAAGTCAAGACACGGCGCGACGAACGCTTCGGCGCACCGGAAGAAGCGGTCGGCACGGCCAAGCAGGCGCACCTTGTCCGCGCGGCAAACGCGTACCTGCGCATGCACCGCATCGACAGCCCCTCGCGCTTCGACATCATCGCCATTGTCGGCGAGCGGCCACCCTTCACCATCCGCCACACGAAGCACGCCTTCGACGTGCCGACGCGCACGGTCTTCGGGACAACCTGACACATTATATAACCATGGACATCATTTCCGCACGCGACTACTGCCTCACGCTCAAAGGAGCGGAGGAAACAACGCCTTTCGGGCCGGACTGGATTGTCTATAAGGTCATGGGCAAGATGTTCGCCTGCCTCGACGTCAACCGCCCCGACTGCATCACGCTGAAATGCGACCCGGACTACGCCGAGGAACTGCGCGAACGTTATGCGGCTGTCGAACCGGCCTACCACTTCAACAAACGCCATTGGAACCAGATCTGGTTCGACCGCGACGTCGACGACGGACTCATCCGCAGCCTCATCCGCCACTCTCTCGACCAGGTGGTGGGGAAAATGCCCAAGAAACTACGCGAAGCCTATGCTCAACTTCACTGACACGACAGGCCGCTTCCATGTGGTATGCCTCGAAACGGCCGAATCCACCCTGCTTTGCGCCCGGGACTACGACAGCTCCGCCGGCCACGAGTTCACGCTCGTCGCGGCCGACTTCCAGACCGCCGGACGGGGACAGCGGGGCACACACTGGGAGGCCGCGCCAGGACAGAACCTGCTCTTCTCAATCGTGGCACACCCGACGTTCCTCCCCGCCGCGGCACAGTTCCGCCTGTCCGAGGCCTGCGCCCTAGCTGTGGCCGAGGCCGTCGGCACACTGGCAGGAGACGTCACGGTGAAGTGGCCTAACGACATCTACGCCGGCGACCGGAAACTCTGCGGCATGCTCATCGAACACGACCTGGCCGGTCCCGACATCGCCACCACCGTGGCCGGCATCGGCCTCAACGTGAACCAAACCGCCTTCGTGAGCGATGCGCCCAACCCCATCTCGCTCCGCCAGCTCTGCGGCCGTGAGCTGGGCCGCGAAGAGATATTGGCCGACATCCTTGGCCGCTTCTGCCATCACTACGACCGCTTGCGCAGGGGTGAAGGTTCAGCCCTCGACGCCGACTACGCCGCCCGCCTCTACCGCCGGAGCGGACTGCACAGCTGGCGCGACGCCGGGGGCACCTTCCGCGCCGCCATCGAGGGCGTCGGGCCCGACGGAACACTCCGCCTGCGCGACACCGAAGGCCATCGCCGCACCTACCGTTTCAAGGAAGTCAGCTACCGTTAATCCAAGGCCATGAAGATCCCCGCCGGACACCGCCAGATCCTGCACATTGCCCTGCCGAGCATCGTGTCGAACATCACTGTCCCCTTGCTCGGCCTTGTCGACGTGGCCATTGTCGGCCACCTCGGCGCCACGGCCTACATCGGCGCCATCGCCGTCGGAGGGATGCTTTTCAACATGGCTTACTGGCTATTCAGCTTCCTGCGAATGGGCACAAGCGGCCTGACCGCACAAGCCTACGGCCGCGGCGACCGCAGCGCCACAGCCCTGACACTGGCGCGCTCACTCCTCGTGGCCCTCGTCATCGCCGCCCTGCTCATCGCCCTCCACCGCCCGCTCGCCGGCGTGGCCTTCCG
>HF989230.1:40334-46102 GCA_000431275.1 Prevotella sp. CAG:755
CTCATCGGCAGTACGCCCGCCGTCGAGGCGCTGGCGCAGCGCTACTTCGAAATCCTCATCTGGGGCGCGCCGGCGGTGCTGGGGCTCTACGGTTTCGCCGGATGGTTCATCGGGATGCAGAACGCACGCATCCCGCTCTACGTGGCCGTTGCGCAGAACGTCGTCAACATCGCGGCCAGCACCCTGCTCGTCTTCGGGCTCGGCTGGCGGGTGGAAGGCGTCGCGGCCGGCACGCTCATCGCACAATATGCCGGCCTGCTCATGGCTGCGGCATGGTGGTGGCGCGGCTACCGGCGCGATGCCGCCGGAGTGACCCTGCGCGCTGTGGCAGACCGCGCCGCATTCGGCCGTTTCTTCGCCGTGAACCGCGACATTTTCGTACGCACACTCTGCCTGATTGCCGTGACGACCTTTTTCACCTCGGCGGGCGCCACTGCGGGCGACCTTATCCTCGCCGCCAACGCCCTGCTCATGCAGCTGTTCATGCTTTTTTCCTACGTGATGGACGGTTTCGCCTATGCGGGCGAAGCCATCGCCGGGCGGAGTGTCGGCGCAGCCGACCGTGCCGCGTTCACCGCCACAGTACGCCGCCTGCTGGGCTGGGGGCTGGGGCTCGCCCTCGCCTTCACGCTCGTCTACGCCGCAGCGGGCCGCGGGCTGCTCGCCCTGCTGACCTCGGACGGCGCCGTAGTCGCCACAGCCCTGACCTACCTGCCCTGGGCCATCGCTATCCCGCTGGCAGGCTTCGTGGCGTTCATCTTCGACGGTGTCTTTGTCGGCGCCACCGCCACGGGCTACATGCTCCTCTCGATGGCCGCCGCGACGGCCGTCTTCTTCCTTGTCTATTTCTCGTTCACCGGCGCGTGGGGCAACCACGCCCTCTGGCTGGCTTTCGTGAGCTACCTCGGCGTGCGGGGCGGCGTCGAAGCCCTCTGCCAGCAGAGGGTGGCCGCGCGTGTCGGACAGTCCCCAATTCCAAAGTCATGAAAAATCCCCCATTGTTAGCCATCGTCGTTCCGTGCTACTGCGAAGAGGCCGTAGTCGAAGAAACAGCCCGGAGGCTTACTGCGGTGGTCGATGGCCTCGTGGCCTCGGGCGACGCCGACAGCCGCAGCTTCCTGCTCTTTGTCAACGACGGCAGCACCGACCGCACCTGGACGCTCATCGAGACACTCCACCGCCGGAACCGTCGTGTCGACGGCCTCAACCTGGCCGCCAACGTGGGCCACCAGGCTGCCCTGCTGGCCGGACTCGAAGCCGCCGCCGGCAGGGCAGACGCCGTGGTAAGCATCGACGCCGACCTGCAAGACGACCCCAACGCCATCCCGCAGATGGTGGCCGCCTACCGCGCTGGAGCCGACGTCGTGTTCGGCGTGCGCCGCAGCCGGGCCACCGACAGCCGGTTCAAGCGCGTGACGGCACTTGCTTTCTATCGTCTGATGAACGCACTGGGCACGCACACGGTCTATAACCACGCCGACTTCCGTCTGATGAGCCGGCGCGCCGTCGGGCAGCTTTGCCGCTACCGCGAGCGTAACCTGTTCCTGCGGGGCATCGTGCCGCTCATCGGCTATCCGACCGCAAAAATCTACTACGACCGGGCCAAGCGCTTCGCCGGCGAGTCGAAATATCCGCTCCGCCGGATGGTGAACTTCGCCATCGACGGCGTCACATCGTTCAGCGTGCGGCCCGTCCGCTTCGTATTCGTGCTCGGCTGCATCTTTATCCTCATTGCGCTGGTCGCCGCAGGCTTCGTCTTGTGGTCCTGGATAAAGGGCACGCTTGTCCAGGGCTGGGCATCGCTCTTCCTTTCCATCTGGTTCGTCGGCGGTTGCGTGCTCATGGCCCTCGGCGTCATCGGCGAATATATCGGTAAAATTTATATCGAGGTCAAAGACCGTCCACGCTACAACGTCGAGCGTGCGCTTTTCCACGACGAAGAGGAGCCGCGGACGGAGAAATAATCGTAAATTTGTCCCATCACTCAAAAAAACACACTATGACCAAATTCAAAAGGATACTGCTCAAACTCAGCGGCGAAAGCCTTGCCGGCGAACAAGGCCACGGCATAGACGTCAAACGGCTCAACGAATACGCCGAACAAATCAAGGCTGCGGCCGCCCTCGGCGTCCAGATCGGCATTGTCATCGGCGGAGGCAACATCTTCCGTGGCCTGAGCGGCGCAGGCAAGGGATTCGACCGCGTCAAGGGCGACCAGATGGGCATGTGCGCCACGGTCATCAACAGCCTCGCCCTCAGCTCGGCCCTCGGCGCCATCGGCGTAAAAAGCCGCGTGCTCACGGCCATACGCATGGAGCCTATCGGCGAATTCTATTCCAAATGGAAAGCCATCGAAAGCCTCGAACGCGGCGAGGTCGTCATCATGAGCGGCGGCACAGGCAACCCCTACTTCACGACCGACACGGGCTCATCGCTACGCGGCATTGAGATCGAGGCCGACGTCATGCTGAAAGGCACGCGTGTGGACGGCATCTACACGGCCGACCCCGAAAAAGACCCCAAAGCCGTGAAGTTCGACTCCATCTCTTACGACGAAATCTACGCCCGCGGGCTGAAAGTGATGGACCTCACCGCCACGACGATGTGCAAGGAGAACCACCTGCCCATCTACGTCTTCAACATGGACGTGAAAGGCAACCTGATGCGTGTGCTCAACGGCGAGAACATCGGCACCCTCGTTCACGAATAAAAAGACGGACTGCCTGGAAAAACGCGACGAGCGGCCGCACCCACGACGGATGCGGCCGCTCGCTTTGCCTCCCTCCCGGATGCGGCGGTGGCGCCATTTTCCACGCAGGCTCCACCCTCCGTCCCTTCCGGCCCGTCCGGCGCGGAGGGAGGGCACAACGAAACGAGCACTTGCAAGCGGACTTGCAAGTGCTCGTTCTCGAAGTAGCGCGAGACAGGCTTGAACTGTCGACCTCATGATTATGAATCATGCGCTCTAACCAGCTGAGCTATCGCGCCATCGCTGCTCCTAAGGGCTCATCCCTTATTTGCGAGTGCAAAGGTAAGGCTTTTTCGTTTACCCACCAAACTTTCGGGCAAAAAAATCGCAGCGCGAAGAAAGATCGCCCCACAGCCAGAAACAGACAGCCCCCAGCCTCCCCTCTCGGACAGGCCAAGGCAGACCGGCGCCGCACGGATGCAACCGTCCGCCAGCCGAACCATCAGAACAGGCTGCCGACCTGCCGCCATGTTGTGTAGGGGCGACACTTGTGTCGCCCGGACAACGCCCGCTCGGCCCGGCATCCATCGCCCAGTTCGGGCAAATGCGCCCGTCCACCGGGCGACACAAGTGTCGCCCCTACCTGCCCGGAGCAGCCGCCAGCCGAGCCGTCGGAACGAGTCGCCGACTTGTTCGAACGATCAGCCGACTTGTTCGAACAATCAGCCGAGCCGGTTCACCCCGCCCAGGCACGGAAAAGGCCGGGTGCGGAACCTGGAGTCCGCACCCGGCCTGTCGGAGCGAGCGGCAGCGGTTTACTTATACCGCAACCACTTGATCATTTCCTTGACGGTCGGTTTCTTGCCATACATCAGGATACCGACCCGGTAGATCTTGGCCGAAATCCAGACGAAGAGGGCGGCCGTGGCGTAGAGAATGACGATGGAGAGAATCTCCTCCCACAAAGGTACGCCGAACGGCACGCGCACCAACATCACGATAGGCGACGTCAGAGGGAAGAGCGACGCCCAGAAGGCCAACGGGCCGTCGGGGTTCTCGGCGCCGTAGATGCCGGCATAAAGGCCGAAGATGAGAATCAGCACAACAGGCATCATGAACTGCGACGAGTCCTCCTGCGTGTTGATGGAAGCACCCACGGCGGCAAAGAAGGAGGCATAGAGCAAATAGCCACCCACGAAGTTGAGCACGAAAATGATGCCCATTTCAAGGAAGTTGAAGTTTTGCAGCGCCGCAAGGGCCTCGGCGCCCTCGGACATTTCGGGCATCGGCGCGCCGGCCAAGGCGGGCTCGGACGGAGGCGTCACGCCGAACACGGCCCCTGCGACGGCCAGGATAGCCGCCAGCATGCAGCCCCAGATGAGCAGTTGCAGGAAGCCGACGAGGGCGACACCGACGATCTTGCCCATCATGAGCTGAAACGGCTTGACCGACGAGACCATCAGCTCGACGATGCGGTTCGTCTTCTCCTCGACCACGCTGCTCATCACCATGCCGCCGTAGCTCATGACGAACATATAGATGAGAAACATAAAGACCATGCCGGCCACCATGGCGATCCCCGTGTCCGAGATGAGCTCATTGCCCTCGGCGTCCCACTTCATCGTGCGCACCTCGAAGTCCGCGCCGACATCATCGATGATGCGGTCGAGCTCGGGTATCTGGTAGCGGGCCAGCTTGTCCTTGCGGACCTGATCGCCGAGCACCGTGTTGACAAGGCGGGTGAGGTCGGGCGAAATTTCCTTGCGCGAGTATATCGTGGCTGCCTCGGGGTGTTCGACCAAGTTGTCGCGGATTTCAACGACAGCCTCATAGTCCGAATCATCGCTGCGCATCTCGGGCGTGACAGCCCCCACAGGCACGAAGCGGTACGATTCGTCGTTCTTGAACAGGCCTTGATAGTTCCCCGTCCGGTCGATGACGGCCACGGCCTTCTGGTCCGAATCCTTGATCGACGCCATCCAGAGCGGCACGAAGATAAGCGCGGCCATCAGGAAAGGCGTCAGAATCGTCAGGATGAGGAACGACTTCTTGCTGACGCTGTTCATGAACTCGCGTTTGATAATGATCCAAGTCTTATTCATGGCTGTCGTTTTTAGGGGTGGCGCCCTCGCCGACCGTACGGATGAAGATGTCGTTCATCGACGGCAGGCGCTCGGCAAAGTTCAGTATCTCGATTTTTGCGGCCAGCGCGGTGAGCAGTTCGGAGTTGGTCACCCCTTCGTGCTTGCGCACCTTCATGCTCACACCGGAGGGCGTCTCTTCGGCGGCAAGCACATCACAGGCCCCGCAGTCGTCCAAGCGGCTTCCCGGGGCGGCGAGGAGTTCAAACGTGCCGTCGCGGAAGCGGGCGCGCACGTCGTCGACTTCGCCGTCGAGCACCACTTTCGAGTGGTTGATCAGGGCGATGCGGTCGCAGATTTCCTCGACCGACGCCATGTTGTGCGTCGAGAAGAGAATGGTGTGCCCCTTGTCGCGCAGTTCGAGTATCTCGCGTTTGAGCAGTTCGGCGTTGACGGGGTCGAAGCCGCTGAACGGCTCGTCGAAGATGAGCAACTCGGGCTCGTGGATGACGGTGATGACGAACTGCACCTTCTGCTGCATGCCTTTGGATAGCTCTTCAAGTTTCTTGCCCCACCATGGCATGATCCCGAACTTCTCGAACCACGACTGGATGCGTCGTTTGGCTTCCTGATAGCTGAGGCCCTTGAGCTGGGCCAGGTAGATGGCCTGCTCGCCGACTTTCATCTTCTTGTAGAGGCCACGCTCCTCGGGCAGGTAGCCGATGTGGTAGACGTCCTCGGGGCGCGAGAGGTGGCCGTCGAAGAGCACCTCGCCCGAGTCGGGCGCCGTGATGCGGTTGATGATGCGGATGAGGGTCGTCTTGCCGGCTCCGTTGGGGCCAAGCAGGCCAAAGACCCGCCCGCGCGGCACCTGGATGCTCACCTCGTCGAGGGCGAGGTGGTGGGCATAACGCTTCACCACGTCGCGGGCTTCAAGGAAAAAGTTTTCCATACTTATTATATAAAATGATTATCCGCATGTTGTCCGTCTGTATGTT